>DATEQL010000227.1:0-30050 GCA_035272665.1 Allostellaceae bacterium | reverse complement strand
TCCCAAACCGGCTTCACCGCGGCTTGAAACGGCGTCTTGTCGGATATCGTGATGATCTCGATGCCGGCCGCCTTCATCTTGTCTATTGCCTGCTGTTCCTTCTCGTTCCACAAACGGCGTTCTTCGAGCTGTGCCTCGCGCGCCAGTTTCTTGATCAGCGCCTGATCGTCCTTGGACAAATTGTCCCAGGTCGGGCGCGAGAACACGAGAATTTCGGGCACGATCAGGTGCTCGGTCAGCGTGTAATATTTGGCGACCTGGTAATGGTTGTCGAAATAAAAGCTTGGTGGATTGTTCTCGGCGCCGTCGACGACCCCGGTCTGCAATGCGCTGAAGACTTGATCGTAGCCCATTGCGACGCCATTGCCGCCGAGCGCGTTCATCATGTCGACGAACATCGGGTTGCCCATCACGCGAACCTTGAGACCCTTGACGTCGGCGATGTCCTTGATCGGTTTCTTGGTGTCGTAAAGGTTGCGCGCGCCCGCATCCATGAAGGCGAGACCGACGAGGTGCGTATTGGGATTGTTGGTGACCTTGTCGAGCAGTTCCTGACCGATCGGCCCGTCGATGACCTTATCCATGTGGGCGGTGTCGCGGAACAGGAACGGCAGGTTGAAGACGTTGAGGTCGTCGACCACCGGGCCGAGAGCTCCGACGCTGACGCGCGCCAGCTGCAGCGCGCCGACCTGGGCCTGCTCGATCGCCTCCTTTTCGCCGCCGAGCTGCATCGAGGCGTACATCTGGATGCCGAGCCGCCCGCCGGTCGCGTCGGAAAGCTTTTTGCCCATGTCCTCGACCGCAGCAACCGTCGGATACCCCTCGGGATGCACATCCGATGCCTTGAACACGATCTTCTGGTCCGCCGCCCCTGCGCCGCGGCCAATCAGGCCCAAGAGCGATGCGGTGATGCCGAGCCGCAATGCCTCGCGTCTGTCGATCATTTCGGTCTCCCTTGCTCGCTGATCCGTGGCCATGTTATTTGTCAGGTTAGCAGACAACTTCCGAATTCATAACATCGCCCATGCGCGCCGACAAGCCCTCCGCACCGCGCCCGATCGCGCCCGCCTCGAAATTGTTCCACGAGATCGCCGAGCGGATCGCCGCCGAGATCATCAGCGCAAAGCTGCCGCCGGGTAGTCGTCTGCCGACCGAGCAGCAAATGGCGACGGCTATGGGTGTCAGCCGCACCGTCGTGCGCGAGGCGGTGGCGGCGTTGCGGGCGGACGGCGTGGTAACCACCCGGCAGGGTGCGGGCGCGTTTGTTGCGACCGAGCACGGGCGGCGCCCGTTTCGCCTCGCGGTCGGGGGCCTCCCCTCGATCAGAGAGGTGCTCGACGTGATGGAGCTGCGCCAGAGCGTCGAGGTCGAGGCGGCCGGGCTCGCGGCGGCGCGCACCACACCGGCACTACGACGCGAAATCGGCCAGGCGCTCGCCCGGATCGATGCGGCGATCGAACGCGGCGAAACCGCGGTCGACGAGGACTTTGCGTTCCACCGTGCCGTCGCCGCGGCAACCAGCAACCTTCAATTCTGGGCCTTTCTCGACTATCTCGGCCGCTTCATCATCCCCCGCCAGAGCATCCGTATCGCTGCCCACCAAGCAGAAGGTCAGCGCGCTTATCTCGAAATGATCCAGGGGGAGCACCGCGCCATCTTCGCGGCGATCCAGTCGGGCAATCCGACAGCGGCGCGCGAAGCAATGCGACGGCACCTCTCGAACAGCCAGACTCGCTATCGCCGGCTCGCCGAGGAGGCCGAGAGCTCAGCCGAGACCCTTTTCGAGGCCCGCACTGAAAACGCCAGCGGCCAAGGCGGATGGCCGTCTGGCAGTCGATAACCCCAATCCTCGGCCTCCACCATCATCGGAAAATAACGCCACGGCAGTCTCTCGTGCTCGTGCAGGAAATCCAAGTGCATACCTGCCTCCAATAAGCCGCCGATGATGTCGCTCAACGGATGACACCACTCGTAGCTCCGGGTGTGGGCGAGCGGCGTTGGATCGCCGGTGTATGTCGTCGTCTCGTCGTAAATAAACGGCCCCGCAGCCGGTGTCCTCCAACTCCGCAAGGCCACCAGCCGGCCGTCGACCTCGTCGAGCGACAATGTCGAAGGATGCCCCTCGGCGAGGTACAGCCACCCGCCCGGCGCCAGAAGCTCGGCCACGATCTGCGCCCAGAGACGGATGTCTGGAAGCCAAATGATCGATCCCCAAGTGACAAAGGCAATATCGTATTGGGCATGGAGCAGAGCCGGCGCGTCGTAGACATTGCCCTCGACGAAGTGCGCGGGCACACCAAGTTCTGCCGCAAGGGCGCGCGCTGCAGCGATCGCTGATGCCGAAAAGTCGAGCCCGGTGACGATCGCACCGCGCCGCGCCAGGCGGATCGAGTCGAGCCCAAAATGGCACTGCAAATGGACCAGCCGCTTTCTCGCCACATCGCCGAGTTCGGCGTCCTCGGGCTCACCGAGGGCATTGTCTGCGGCCCTGACACGGTCGATCGGATAAAAACCTGTCCGATTGCGCAGGTGCACGGCGGTGCGGTCGTCCCAGTTTAACCGGTTGGCCTCCATCCAGGCGCGCAGCCGGTCTTCGCTCATACCGCTGGTCCTGCTATGTGCCAGCGGGCCCTTCCGGCTTTTCGAACAATGCCAGGCTCTCCATGGCGAGCCCATAGCCGAGCAGGTCGTGCATTTGGCGCCGCAGATATTCGGTGAACAACAGCCGAGTATAGCGCAAGAGCAATGTCGGCTTCCGGGTCAGATCCTCGGCGAGCTCCCAGGCGCGCGCCAGGAGCTTGTCGGCCGGCAGCACTTCGGCAACGATGCCAAGACGCAGTGCTTCGGCGGCGTCCAATGTCTGGCCGGTCAGCAGGAAATAGCGGCCGCGATTCATCCCCAGCAGCAGCGGGTAGACGATGTGCATGCCGTCACCCGGTACGACATCGGAGTTGAAATGCGCGGAATCCTGGAATTGCGCCGTGTCGGCCGCGAGGACGATATCGCACAAGAGCGGAATCTCGGAATGGCGCCAGGCGGGACCGTTGATTGCGCTGATCACCGGCACCTCGATGTTCAAGAGGTTCATCAGCAGGTGGCGGCCTTCCCAATGGATCCGGTCGATCCGCTCGATCGACGGGCGCGACGGGAAGGAAGAAGTCCCTGGGGTCGCGCGCGGTCCGGAAAACTCCGGTCCGGTCCCGGTTACGATTACGACACGGTTCTCGCGGTCGGCGCCGATGTCGTGAAAGGCCTCCGGCAGTTCGCCGTGCGGCAGAAAACCCCAACGGAGCGATTGGCCTTCGGTGTGCAAGGTGACCTGCAGGATGCCGTTGCGGCGCTCCATCCTTGCGGTCTGATATTTCCGGGCGTATTCCTCCAACGAGCTCATTTTGCGCTCCCTTTGCTAGTTCGGGTGTTCTACCGCTCGGCGGGCCTCGGCGCGAGGGGGTCGGGCGGCGCAATCGAAGATTCCCCCCCCGGCCGAAGAAATGTTCTAAACTAGCCCGACACGGTTCTCTTCAGGGAGGTTGTACATGCCTGTGATCAAAGCCTTCGATCTCGCCTATGGACGGCTGCGGTCGCCCGATCTCGACAAGCAAGAGGAGTTTTTGACCGATTTTGGCATGGTCCGCGCCGATCGGACCAAGAACGCCCTCTATATGCGCGGCACCGATGCGCCGCACCACATTCACGTTACCGAACTGGGCGAGCCGCGCTATGTCGGCATCGCCGTCCACGCAACGAGCTACGAGGATCTAGAGCGAATGTCGCGGGTCGAGGGGGCCTCGAAGATCGAGGACATCGACGAGCCCGGCGGCGGCAAGCGGGTGCGCCTGACCGACCCAGATGGCTACCAGGTCGAGGTTGTGCACGGCATGGCGATGCTCGATCCGATCCCGGTGCACCGGCCGAAGGTCAACTCCGGCGATGACAAATATCGGCGCAAGGGCGAATTATTCCGAATCGAGCGCGGCCCTTCGCACATTAAGCGGCTCGGGCATTTCGTCGTAATGAGCAAGAACTTCGAGAAGACTCTCGGCTGGTATCGCGAGATGCTCGGCTTCCGCTGTTCTGACGAATTCTATGCCGGCGACAAGAGAAATATCGTCGGCTCCTTCAATCGGCTCGACCGCGGCGACGATTATGTCGACCATCACGCATTTTTCTGCATCCGCGGCGATAAGAGCGGCCTCAACCATCTGTCCTACGAGGCGGCCGACATCGACGACGTCATGGCCGGTCACGAGCATCTGGAGGGCAAAGGCTATCAGCACATGTGGGGCATCGGCCGCCATCTGATCGGCAGCCAGCTCTTCGATTACTGGGCCGACCCGTGGGGCCGCGTGCACGAGCACTGGGCCGATACCGATGTGCTCAACGCCCACACCCCGCCCAACGTAATGGAACGCGGCGAGGGCACCGGCGGACCGTGGGGTCAACCGATCCCGCAGATCTTCATGGGCCACGCCACGCCCTGAGAGCTTCCCTCTCCCGCACCGCGGGAGAGGGTGCCGAGCGGAGCGAGGCGGGTGAGGGTGACGCCGCTCCCGAAAGACCCTCACCCTCCCAGCCCCACGGGCTGGGCCCCTCCCTCTCCCGCAGTGCGGGAGAGGGGTCTTGGCCCGTGCATAGATCGGAACAATGAGCTACTCGCCGCAAGCCTTCGAACCACTGACTTTCTTCGGCGCACTGCCGCGCTTCCGTGACGGCACCGACACGCCTCGCGCGTATCTCGAGCGCTGTCTCGAAGTCATCGCCGAGCGCGAGCCGGTGTTAAAGGCCTGGGTCATACTCAACCTGGCAGGCGCGCGCGAGGCGGCGGAGCGATCGGCTGCGCGCTACCGTGCCAATCGCGCACTCTCGTCGATCGACGGGATGCCGATCGGCATCAAGGATCTGATCGAGACCAAGGATATGCCGACCGAGCACGGCTGCCCGGCTTTCGCCGGCAACCAGACCAGGCGCGATTCGGCAATCGTGCGGGCATTGCGGGATGCCGGCGCAATCGTCCTCGGCAAGACGGTGACGACCGAGATGGGTGGCGCCTTCCCGGGGCCCACCACCAACCCGTTCGATGCTTCACGCACCCCCGGCGGCTCGTCGAGCGGCTCGGCGGCGGCGATCGGCGCGCGCATGGTGCCGGCGGCAATCGGCACGCAGGTTGGCGGCTCATTGATCCGGCCGGCGAGCTATTGCGCCAATTACGCACTGAAGCCGACGATGGGCGCACTGCACCGCGGCGAGCGCCAGGGCTATAGCCAGAGCCATGTCGGTGTGCACGCCGGCTCGCTCGACGATATGTGGCATGTGGCGATCGAGATCGGGCGGCGGGCGGGCGGCGATCCCGGCCAGCCGGGTCTCTTTGGCGGACCAGAGCTGTCGCCGCCCGCGCGCTCAGCGCGGCTGATCGTCATGGAGACGGCCGGCTGGGCGAGCCTCGACAGCAAGACGCGCCGCGGCTTCGATCGCATTCTCGCCGCACTGCGCGATGCCGGCGTCGGGGTGCTCGGACGCGAAGACGATCCGCTGATCGAAGCCTTCGAGCGCGGGATCGCCGACGCCAAGGCAAACACCACCGACATTTGCGATTGGGAGAACCGCTGGAGCTTTGAAAACCTGGTCGAGCAATTTCCCGGGAAATACAACGATACCCTCTATCAAAGGCTCGAGGCCGGCCGCAGGCTGACGCTCGACGACTACCGCTTGCGGCTGCTGCAACGCCAGGAGGCGAAGAACTGGTTCGCTGCGATCGCCCCTCTCGCCGACGCCGTGATCAGCCTCGCCTCTCCCGGTCCTGCCCCAATGTCGTTGCGCAGCACCGGCGACTCGATCTTCAACTCCCCGACATCTGTCCTCGGCGCCCCCGCAGTGACGGTGCCGATGCTGGCGATCGAAGGGATGCCGGTGGGCGTCCAGATCGTCGGTCAATGCCATGGCGACGCACGCGTCGCCGGTATTGCCCGCTGGATGGCGGAGACGGTGAAACCGGTTGTGGTCGACTAAGCTCGACGACCGTCCGGCCGCGTCGCAGACCTGGCGGTTATTCCGGCTCCGCCAAATGCTGGACGAGTTCGCGCGCGTAGATCGGCAAATCGGACAGACGCCGAACGCAGATCGTCAGCTTGCGAACCGCCCATTCGTCGAGCAGTTCGATGCGGTGGAGGGACATGGTCTTTGCATGGCGTTCGGCGGTCGTTGCCGGGACGACGCCGATCCCGACATTGCATTCGACAAGACGGCAGACGGCGTCAAAGCTGCGCAGCTGGACCCGTAATTTGAGACGGCGGCCGATCCGATCGGCCTTTTCCGACAGAAAGCGTTGTAGCGCGCTTGCCCGGTCCAGACCGACGAAGTCGAAGTCGAGCCCATCGGCAAAAGCGATGCGCTCCGCTGTCGATAATGGATGGTTGGGGGCGACGACGAGCACGAACCGGTCGACGCGGAAGGGCAAGGCCTCGAGACCCGCGACCTCGACCGTGCCGGCGACGATGCCGACATCGGCCGTGCCCTCGGCGACGGCGGCGACGATCTCGTCGCTGAGCCTCTCCTCCAGGTCGATGTTGACCTGCGGATGGGCGGCGAGGAAGGCGCTGAGCGGCTCGGGCAGGAATTCGGTCAGCGCATTGGTATTCGACATCAGCCGCACCTGCCCGCGCAGGCCGTCGGCATATTCGGCGAGGTCGCCGCGCATTCGCTCCGCCTGCTGCAGCAGCACCCGCGCGTGGTGCAGCAGGGTGCGCCCGGCCTCTGTCGGCTGCACGCCCTGGCGCTCGCGGTGCAAGAGCGATGTGCCAAGGGTCGTTTCCATGTTGCGGATGCGGGTGCTCGCTGCCGCAACGGCCAAATGCATGCGCTCGGCGCCGTGGGTGATGCTGCCCGCCTCGACCACGTGAAGAAACAGCCTGAGATCGGTCAGATCGAAACGCATCGGACGGCGGATGCCTTCGAATTCCGCGAAGGTAGGCTACGCCGAATGCCGATTGTGTCAAGCACAGGAGGGATACCACATTCGGCAAACACGAAGGCGGCTGACCATGAGCCAAGCTTATCCGATCGACAACCACGCCTATGACGTCGTCGTGGTCGGCGGCGGCGGCGCCGGGTTGCGCACGGTCCTCGGTGCCACTGCCGCGGGTCTCAAGACGGCCTGCATCAGCAAGGTGTTTCCAACCCGGAGCCACACGGTGTCCGCGCAGGGCGGCATCGGCGCCGCACTCGGCAATATGGGAGAGGACGACTGGCGCTGGCACATGTACGACACGGTCAAAGGCGCCGACTGGCTCGGCGACCAGGACGCGATCGAATACATGTGTAAGAATGCAATGTCGGCGGTGATCGAGCTCGAGCATTTCGGCATGCCGTTCTCGCGCACCGAGGACGGCCATATCTATCAGCGGCCGTTTGGCGGCCACACAGTGCAGTGGGGCAAGGGGCTGGCAAGACGCGCCTGCGCCGCCGCCGACCGGACGGGCCACGCGTTGCTGCATACCCTTTACCAGCAATGCCTCCGGCACAATGCCGAGTTCTTTATCGAATACTTCGCGCTCGATCTCGTCATGGAGGACGGCGCGTGCCGCGGGGTCGTGGCCTGGAACCTCGAAGACGGCACACTGCACCTGTTTCGGGCGCATATCGTGGTGCTGGCGACGGGGGGCGGCGGCCGCACCTATCTGACGACGACTCAGGCGCATATCTGCACCGGCGACGGTTACGCGATGGCATTGCGCGCCGGCTTGCCGTTGCAGGACATGGAGTTCATACAGTTTCATCCGACCGGCGTCTATGGCGCCGGCTGTCTGATCACCGAGGGCGCGCGCGGCGAGGGCGGTTATCTGACGAATGCCGAAGGCGAGCGCTTCATGGAGCGCTACGCGCCGAATTCCAAGGACCTCGGGGCGCGCGACATCGTCAGCCGCGCAATCGAGATCGAGATCCGCCAGGGTCGCGGCTGCGGACGCCAGCGCGACCATATCCTCCTCCATCTCGAACATCTCGATCCCGCGCTACTGCAGGCGCGCCTGCCCGGCATTTCGGAGACCGCAAAGATTTTTGCCGGCGTCGACGTAGCGCGGGAGCCGATCCCGGTATTGCCCACCGCGCATTACAACATGGGCGGGATTCCGACCAATATTCACGGCGAGGTCCTGAACCCGGCGGCCGGGGATCCCGAGTGCACCGTGCCCGGGCTGATGGCGGTCGGCGAGGCGGCCTGCGTCTCGGTGCACGGCGCCACCCGGCTCGGCACCAACTCGCTGCTCGACCTGCTCGTCTTCGGCCGCGCCGCGGCCGAGCGCGCCGCCGAAATCGTCGAGCCGGGGGCGCCGCACAGCGCGGTGCCGCAATCGACGACCGAGGCAGCGATCGCGCGGCTCGACCGGGTCCGCCACGCGAAAGGCGGCAGCAAAACCGGTACCATCCGCCGCGCGATGCAGCGGGCGATGCAGGACCACTGCGCCGTCTTCCGCACCGCAACTGTGCTCGCGGAGGGGCTGCGCAGGATGGCCGAGGTGGCGCAGGCTCTCGATGATCTCGCCGTCACCGACCGCTCGATGATCTGGAACACCGATCTGGTCGAGGCGCTCGAGCTCGACAATCTGATCGGCCAGGCGGCAGTCGTGCTTCATTCCGCCTTATACCGTACCGAGAGCCGCGGCGCGCACGCCCGCGAGGACTACCCCGAGCGCGACGACGAGAACTGGCTCAAGCACACGCTGGCTTGGCGCGACGATGCCGGCCGGGTGAGGCTCGGCGACCGCCCGGTGCATCTCTTGCCGCTGTCCAACGAGGTCCAGGCCTTCCCGCCGAGCGAGCGCGTCTACTGAGCCTTCACCGGGACGGTTGCTCCACTCGCCGCGATGCCGACTTCAGTCGGGCAATGGCGCGCGCGACGGTACCGTGGGCCGGGCGAGGAAGTCCCTCAAGTCACTTGAACCGACGCGCGAGCAGGATCAAATTTTAGCGACCAAGGTCGCTCATAGGGGGGCCGTTCCCTGAAAAACCTCTTCGGCTTCGTTACCGCGCTCACCATCGTCTGCGGGACCGTCGCCGTCTCGGCTACCTCAGCTGCCCAAGCCCCGTACCTAAACCAAGCGGCTAGTACCGCCGGCTTAGTGGGTACTCAGCGAACAGACGGGCAACGTCTATTTCTGTCCGGCCGCCACGCAGTCGACCACCATCCCTAACGGGACTTGGTGCACGATGATCGACGGAATTCCCAAGGTAGCGTCCCACTCGGGCAACGGTTTTGTTTCAGTCGTCGCCACCGGCCTCGGCGCCAGCAACGGCGTAGCGTTCGTGGGTAATCTGGCAACCGGGACCATACTAGAATGCGCTTATGAGTTTAATTCAAGCTCGGGGAAGGGCACTGGTCAGTGCATTCCGGTAGCACACGCAACTAGTCTCCCGTAGGGGCCCGGCTGTCGCGGGCCGCTCAGACTGCTGAGAAGATGCTAGTCTCCTCGATTGACGGTCCTACTCAGCCGACATTGAAATATATTCGGACCGAGGACGAAAATGCATATGGCGCATGGGTAGCGCCTCACGTCTTCAAGTTTTTCCCCGTACCTGTCCGGCCTCTGTATCACTATACCACTGGGACCGGGCTGATTGAGATAATTAAGAGCGGTGAGTTGTGGTCGACCCAATTGAGCTGTCTCAATGATGCGTCTGAATTTCTATATCCAATAGGAAGTATATTAGGCCGCGCGCAGTTAAAATTCTCCTCGCCTGTCTCCACTGAGGTGAAACTCCTATTACAAAAAATAATTTCCGAACTCAGTCATCCGCAACGTGGGACGGAGGGTCGATTCGTAACCTGCTTCACCGAAGACGGCGACGATCTCAGCCAATGGCGCGCTTATGGGACCGGTGAAGGCGGATATGCAATCCAATTTGACTCACTGTATTTGAGGAGCATGTCGCACAATCAGGAGATGGTTTTAGGAAAAGTAGAATATGATCCTACAACACAAGTCGCTTTTCTGGATGAGGTAATAAATCAGACGAGCCACTTTTTCCTTGATGGACTGCGCAAACATCGCGCACCTACCACCGAGGAATGGCTCGCGGAATTTCTACCGTTCTGGTCATCGCATATTGCCATGTTCGGTCCTTTGATAAAGCATCCCAAATTCTCGGCAGAGCGAGAATGGCGGCTTGTGTATCATTTTCAAGATGAGGCAATCCCTCGAATGCGCTACCTGCAACGCAGCTCCATGATGACGAAGCATGTACCCCTGAGGCTGATGATGCAGGATGGGAAACCTCGCCTTCCTTTAACAGGCATTGTCGTCGGACCGTGTCGCCATAAGGAGATTTCGCAAATTTCGGTTGGCGACTTGCTTCGGACATACGGCTATCCTGTTGATCAGGTGCAAATATCTACGACCAAAATTCCCTATCAGGTTGTCTAGCGACGCAAAAGGTGGAGCGGCTGGTTCACCCCGGTCAGCTGCGCAAGATGCCGGTGCATGGTCGCGCGATCGACGCCGAGGATGCGCGCGACGTTACGAAGATTCTCGCCGGCGTCAATCAGCTTGGGCGCGTATTTCGCCTGCGCGGGCCGTCATGGAGGACTTGCGGCCCAACTGAACACCGTGCGCCTTCGCTGGTGCGCTCGCCGGTGTTCGAACCGATCTCAGGCGGCCGTCATCGAGGACGCGGCCGAGCCCGTTCCAATGGCGCAGTGCATGGCGATCGGCGAGTGTGGGGCAACACCTATTGTTGCGATTCGCTCCTTGAGCGCGTCTGGACAGCGCTCTCCGACGCAGATCTTGCAAGGACTATCGCGCACTGAAACCGTGCCCGTGTAGCGTCGCGGAGACGCCCAAGCTCGAATTGCTCCGCCATCCTTCTCAGTACCAGCTCTTCATTCATCCGGAGACGGACAAACGGTCCGGCGAGGCCCGCGAGCTCGATGATTGGGATGTCACTGTGCGACCGAATGTCCTTGGAACTGGATCTATACGGAACTGGAATGTCAGTCCGCGAGCCGTCCTTCCAAAAGACCTCGCGCCCATCCTCCTTCGTTCGGGGAAAGCAACGGTCGACCGCGGCAAGCACGAGCGTTTGAATATTACCACCAGACCGCTGAAATCCGTGCGCGCGGGCAATACGTGTCACAAGCACATCATGGTAGATGGGTGCCTCTACCTCGATGACGTGGGCGACCATCTGACGAAGGAGCGGAGCGTAACGCGGCTCATAGAACATATCTGGTCTTGGTGTCACGCCAATCGTGGCCATGTCCGCAACTGCATAAGTGCTGCGTTTGGACGGACTGCCCTCGGTAGGGGGCGCCGCGTTCGCCGGCGATTTGCGCGAAAAGGCTTGCTCCTCGGAGGATGGCAGGGTGATCGGCAATGTCACCGTCAAAGAGCCGCTATCGACGATCCGCTCAATGATCTCGCAAATACGGCTTAAGAACAGTCTCTTTTCAACGGGATTTGTAGCCGATCTCTGATATTGGGGAACCTTTCGAAACCAATCCTCCGGATCCGTCATGCGCTGGCGCACGAAGGTTTCAATCATGCCGTCGCGCAGGATCGACCGATGCGGTTCCCAAGCGGTCATTTCCTGCTTGATGACGTCTTCACGGAACCGCTTTAAAATTTCGAATGCTTGCTCCTCGGTCAGCGGACCATCGCTTGCAAGGGGCGCTTTCTCTCCGGCGGCAGGCTCGGGCGTCGACGCAGCTGTGGACGGCATATCCTCAGGGGTTGACGATGCGACCGCTGGGTCATCGATGACCACCGCTCGCATAGGCGCCTCCGCGATTGGCTCGTCCTGTGGCCAGGTGGCTTCGCGGACGAGGCAATAGTCCTCAAATGTGCGCCGCGGCTGAGACCGGAGCTGCTCTAACCGTTTCGACAGTTTTTCCGTTTCGAGATCTGGGTTGTCGAACCAGTCCGTCGACCAAACCCGCAGGATCTCCCAGCCAAGCCCGCGAAGCACCTCTTCCCGGAGGCGATCTCGATCGCGCGCACTCTTGCTCGAATGGTAGCGGGCACCATCGCACTCGACGCCCGCGAGGAACCTCTCGGGATGATCCGGATGGCGGATTCCAAGATCAAACTTGAACCCCGACACACCCACCTGGACCTCAACCCCATACCCTCTCGCTTTTAGACGATCCGCGACCTCGACCTCAAAGTCGCTATCAGCCTCCGACCCGATCTTCTCTACGACAGCGCGCCCGCGGCTCTCGGCGTATTCCAGATAGCGTTTTAGGACGCGCATCCCTTCCGCGCTTGTTTCACTCGGTTTCACATCGCCAGACCCGAACGACGCGAATAGGCCTATGCGCATCCGCGCCCGTGAGAACAACACGTTGAGCCGCCGATGGCCCTGTTTCCCGTTGATCGGACCAAACCGCTGCTTCATCGCCGTCGCACCTGGCTCTCGGCCATAGGTGAGCGATATGAAAATGTAATCCCGTTCGTCTCCCTGCACGTTCTCCAAGTTCTTCACGAATAACGGCTCGCCCTTCTTCTCCACCTTCTCTCGATAACTGTCGACAAGGTCGTCGTCGGCACAAAGGCGACGAAGCTCTTCCTGGATGACATCGCGCTGGTCGGTGTTGACAGCCACCAAACCGAGCGTGGGGACGGTTTCTTCGTCCATTTCAGCGAAGTGCCGCATGAACTGAACCGCTTCTTCTGCGACGCAGCTGGCTTCGGCGACGTTCCGGCGAGCCTGATATGCGCCATCGACACGGATAAGATCGATTGCGAATGAGCCCGGTCGAGCCGTCGGAAAAGTGATGAGCGAGCGATCGTAAAACTCTGCGTTCGAGAACGCGATGAGGCTCTCACAACGGCTGCGGTAGTGCCACTTCAGCCGCCGAGTCTCACGGAATGTTCTCTGACAGGCCTCCAGGATTGACTCGGCGTCGACGTCTTCGAACTCGTCGTCCAATGAGGTCTCGTCGGCCGATCGCATGAAGAAGTCCGTTGGCGGAAGCTGCTTTGGGTCACCAACGACGACGATTTGTTTTGCCCGTAGCATCCCGCCGAGCGCGTCTTCAGGCCTCATCTGCGATGCCTCGTCGATGACGAGGAGGTCAAACTCGACCCCGCCGGGCTTCAGGAATTTGGCGAGTGAGAGAGGGGACATCATGAAGCACGGCTTCAACGCCCGTATCGAATGTCCCGCGCGCGACAGCAGCTCCCGGACTGGCGTGAAGCGCTTCTGCTTTCCAAACTCATTCCCCAACAGTGCCATCTCTGTCCATGTCTTCCTTGAACCGTAGTTCGACCCCTGGAATGGTCTCCGTTCGAGGAGCCGCTCCCTTACCACGGCCCGATCGGCGGTGATCTTGATCCGATCGCGCTCAGCGAAAGCTCGTCGTCGCGCCTCGAGTGTTGGCCCATTCTGGCACAATGCCGGAGTTTCTCTCCGCGCTTGGTCAGCGCGCCGTTCCGCGACCAGGGTTTCGAATAGTCTCGGCAATCGATCCGGAGCTAGGTTCAAGCCGTCGGCGCACGTAAGCATGTCCGAGAGTCCCGCGACCCCAAGCTTATGCCGTTGGTCGCGAAGCGCCATGAAGTCCGCGACCTCGCTCTGATGTGCAAGGAGTAGCTCAAGCCGCTTTACCAATATGTTCGGTGCGAGATCTTGAAGGCCCGTCATCCCGAATTCGTGGACGCCTTTCTCAATAAGAGGCAAATACGATTGGCACAGCACTGCGCCCTTAGAGGCGGCCTCTCGCAACACCCGGCGAACTTCACTGGCGGTCGACGAAGTGAGCATTTGGGCAAGACGGGGAGGCGGGCTGGCTCGGCGGACAGAGCGGATCCAGTTGATCGCATTACTTACCTTATCAATCTCCATGATAGAGCGCCCGAGCCCCTCAATCGCGTGGATTAGCGGAAATCTCGAGAGGGTCTGCTCAAGTTGTTCGCGGCGCGACAGCAATTGAGCAATCTCCGCGATCTCCTGAATCGGGAGATCCACCCCCACAAGTACACGGTCCCGATCCGCGTCGAGAAGGCTTTGCAGGGCACCAATTTCGGTGCGAAGCTCTGATATCAATAGGTCGATTGGTCGTTGATCGAACCGGGCTCTATGCTGGTCACCAATCGCTCTAAACATCCGGCCGTCAGGTGCTAACTCTCCGAGTGCGCCAAGTTCGTCGGAGGTCAGAGAGAGCACCCGGAACGCGACCGTATCGGCTTCGGGAAACTCGGCGAGCTTTTCGCGGATAAATCTTCGCTTCCTGATCCCGCCCGCGATTTCCACAAATGGCGTCCCGACGCCCTGCCACGCTGGCCCCAGAAGCGAGGCTATCTCCCGGTCGTTCTCGAACTCGACCAATCCTCGGATGTGGCGGACCAGCTGATCAAGCTCTTCCGGGGTCGGGGACCTACCGCGGAAGCCCAGTCGAAGCGTCAGTTTACGCGCGGCCCTTGTGGAACCGGTGAGGGCAGCCAATGCTTTGCGCAGAGCCCCTTTTCGCAGGGTCGCCGCCGCCGTCTCGATTTCAGCCGCGGGAGGCCATTGTGTCCGGCCATACGGCTCCAGCTTCTGGCGCCATTCGTAATCAGCGGCTGCTAAATCGGACCACCTCGCGTAAGCCGTCTCGAAGGCTGCCTGGTCCACATCGAGGAGTTTGCCAACCCACGGGCGATGTTGAGGCATTATCTCAGAGGCCATCAAGGCCGACATCGCAACCGCGTCGAAGCCTTTCGACGGGAACGCCCGGTCAAGACCAAGCCGCTTCAGGATGGGCAGGCAGCCCTTGATGATTTCCGTAAGCGATGTCAGCTCCGCGAGGGTATCGGTCGCGAGTGCATTGGCTTTCGCTGGCGTCTTCTCCAAAAGGCCCGCGGGTGCTCCGGCGCGGGCTAAAGCGGCCACCAGGGCAAGCCGGCCCAGGAGCTCGTTGGAGAGGTCGGGCTTCCGGGAGAGAGTGGACTCGACCCCCAGATGCTCGCGCTTAATGGCGAGGCCCGCCTCTAGCTCGTCCAGGTCAACCGGCACGATCGTGGAAACCAAGGCTGGTTCTGGCGGATCGGCGATCGCGTTATCGACCGCGATCAGCCGTTCAATGTCGGTTGCCGTCTCAACCCCGAGATTGGCGTATTGCTCAACGTAGTTGACTAGATCGATACCAATTGTCCGCAGTTCGGTCAGGGTTGAGATTAAGTGCCGGATCTCGTAGGTCGGGATCAGCGCGAGGGGGGTGGCGGCCCAAGGCGATTGCGCCGGGTGCCTGAAGTTGCGAGTGAAGGTCGTCGCGGTGCCCGCAAATACGGCCACTCGACCAGTCACCTCGTCCGCATCTCCCAGAAGAGCCATGGGTAAATCCACGCGCTCAAACGCGTCAATCACATCGGCGTCCTGAGTCCGGCCTCGTACAGCTTTCCAGATCAGCGTGAACGGTGTGTGGCTGTTCGCGGATTCAGTATGCAGCGCATCGAGATAGCCCGCGATGGCTTTCCGCCTCTCGTGCCAAGTGACATCGCTCACCGGCGCCGAGGCACGCGGTGTCCGGCCCCAACCAAGATCTCGACGCCTCTTCAGGCTTTCGACCACGAATTTCGGGGAGGCCTTATCTGAGTGGAGTTCGAGGCAGAAGTCACCGATGCCGGCCCGGTCGAGGCGCCGCTTCACCACGTCGAGCGCGGCCTGCTTCTCGGCCAGGAACAGCACGCGCTTACCCGCAGCGACAGCATTGGCGATCATGTTCGCGATCGTCTGCGACTTCCCCGTCCCAGGGGGTCCCTGAATCACGAGGTTCCTCTCGCGCATCATGTCGATGAGCGCGCTGTGCTGCGAGGCATCCGCGTCCTGGATGAGGAGGGGAGCGATGTTCTCGATTTCCGGCTCGTCGATCGGATAGTCGTCCGGAATCGGTGGCCGGAGGCGTCCATCGTCTCCGCGCTCAGATCCGCTCAAGATTGCATTCACGAGGGGATGGCCGGCCGGGTAATCTCGCCAATTCTCGGGCTTCAGATCGATGTACATAAGAAATCGGCCGAAGGCGAAATGGCCCAGCACCAGCCAGCGCCGGATATGCCACCGCTTCAGCCCATCGATGGCGTTTCGTGTGCGTTCGAGATAGCCCTCGATCGACGCGAGCGTCTCGTCCTCCTCGACCTCGAAGTTGGGTAGCTCGCGGTTGTATTTTTCTTCGAGCAATTTCTGGAGACTGAGATTAGCCTCACCTGCCCCTTCCCGGAGCGAGAGGTAATAGACCTCTTTCCCACGCACCTTTTGGCGCTCGACCTTGACCGGGAGCAGCAGGAGGGGTGCGTAGGCCTTCTTGTCGGAATCGTCGGCCTCGTACCATTCGAGAAATCCGAACGCGAGGAACAGCGTCGAGACGCCCATTTCTTGCTCAGCGAGGCGGGCGTCGTTTGAGATCTTCTCCATTACGCTCTCGAGCTCGTCCGGATACTTGAGAGTCTGCAATGAACGGTCGTCGTGCGAAGGCTTGCAGCGCTCTGGTTGGAGTTCCGGGCTCGGGTCAATCCCCAACGAACGGGCATGATCCGCTCGATTAACCTCCGCACGAGCCGGTCGTGGGGGAAGTCCGAGCTGAGCACGAACTTTGCTCCGCAACTCCCGTTCGATCGCGGCAAGCGTGATCTCGTCGTCACGCGCGGCTTGCTCCAACGCCTCGAGTTTGGTCAGGTGTTCGATATCCGACACCTTCGCGTGTTCGAGGGCCGATACAAAATCCTCCGTCCTTTCTTCCGGCGGAATGTCGTCGGGCTCTTGGAGGAAAGCGATCTTGAGGGTCACGTCCTCCCCGACGAGCTTGCGGTAGGCCTCTTCGAGAACCTCGTCCACGATCTGAAGATGCCGCTTCGAACGCGCGCCGAGGCGGTAGTTCAGCATCGGGTTCTTCTTGGAAAGGTCGAGAAGCTTGAGTCGAAGCTGTTCGTAGAGCTTCATCAAGCGTTGCTGTTCGTCGACATCTCCCACGGAGAGGAACCCTCTCTTATTCGACCCGCGCGTTCAGCACAGTCCACGAAATATGGGGCATATGCAACCTTGCCTTGCGCCACTCTCGCAGGGTCCAGTTAGGAACTCGTTTTCGCCGATCCACCCGGATTACGCTGTCCTGGCCGTCATCGAGCTCGAACATTACGGCATGCCGTTCTCGCGCACCGAGGACGGCCATATCTATCAGCGGCCGTTTGGCGGCCACACCGTGCACTGGGGCAAGGGGTTGGCGAAGCGCGCCTGCCCCGCCGCCGACCGGACCGGCCACGCGCTGCTGCACACCCTCTACCACCGGCGTCTATGGTGCCGGCTGTCTGATCACCGAGGGCGCGCGCGGCGAAGGCGGCTTCCAACGAGGCCGGGTATGGCGTCGTCGAATTGAAGATAGGTGCCATTCCAGCCGAAGGGGGTAGATCGGATGACCAGCATGCGCGCGGTGTAGACCCGATCGACCAGCATGGACCACCGCCCAGCCGTGAAATACCACACCCCGCAAAGCGCAACCAACGCGAGTGCCGCAAGCCCGACTCGGATCGCAATCAATCGGATGCCACTCATAATCGGATGCTTAGTCGTCGCTTCCGATTGCAGATTTTGTCTGGCCGCGGGTGATTACGACCGCGTCGCGCCGAAAGCGGTCATCAGCACGGCCAGATCACACATTGCTGTAGGGTTCCCCGTCGGACCTCCGCTGGTTATTCCCGCTCCCACGAACAGCGCGGCCGCCGCAAGAGCCGTGATGACCCCGGCAAATACGAAATGGGCATACGAGGAGCTCACCCACTTGGACAGAAATGCCGATGCCGATCACTGGCAAGCGGTTGCCAAGATTGACCCTGTTAGGTATGCAATTGCTCATAAAGAACGGTTCTGATGCACATCCAGCCAATCGGCCCGGCGCGATGACGGTCGCCGACGTGGCTGCGGCGAGGCGCAACCAGGTCCCGCTCGGAATCGCGTACATGGTCGGCTCGACCGCGATGTTCGCCGGCGGCAATGCGGTCGTGAAATGGCAGCTTGCCACTTATCCGCTGGGCGAGGTCGCGTTCGGGCGGACCCTGTTCGCATTCCTGACCGTCGCCGCGATCGTATTGCCGCGCGGCGGGTGGGGCGTCTTGCGGACGCGACGCTACCGCGAGCATCTGCAGCGCGGGCTATCGCAGTTCGGCTCGATGCTGTGCTGGTTCCTCGCGATCAGCGTGCTGTCGCTCGGCTCGGCGACGGCGCTCGGCTTCGCGGCGCCATTGTTCACGACCCTGCTGTCGATCATGATCCTGAAGGAGAAGGTCGGCATCCACCGCTGGTCGGCGCTGATCGTCGGGTTTGTCGGCGTCCTGATCATCACCCATCCCGGCGCCAGTACGCTGACTTACGGCGCGCTGTTCGCGCTCGGCAGCGCGGTCTTTATCTCGACCGTGGCGATCGCGATCCGCCGCATGAGCATGACCGAGTCGACCGAGACGCTGACGCTTTACCAGATGAGCATCATGACCTTGTGCACCGCCGGCCTGCTGACGCTCGGGTTTCGAGCCCCACACTGGGGCGACGCGCTGATGGTCGCGCTTGCCGGGGTCGGCAACGGAATCGCTCAGTTCTGGTGGACGCGCTCGCTGTCATTGGCGCCGCCCTCGGCAGTGGTGCCGTTCAACTACCTGTCGCTGGTATGGGCAACGATCCTCGGCTTCGCGGTGTGGGGGGAGGTACCGACCCCGGGCCTGCTGGTCGGTTCCACGATCGTTGTCGCCTCGGGCCTTTACATCCTGTGGCGCGAGACCTTGCGCCGCCGCCCGGCGGTCCCGGCGCCGCAGCGGGCGTAGTCGCGCCTAGCGGGTTGCGAAGGGTTTTGCGGAAAGAGGCGAACAGGTCGCTGAGCGCCGAAAGTGGTCATTCCGTTGTGAGATATGCCGAAAGGAATTATTCCGTAGCAGCATGAGATCGACCCGCCTTTGGATGCGCACCTATGCTGGTCCGCTACTTAGTGGCCGGCGAGGCAGTGGCGCAGGAAGTCGGCGAGTGACTGCGGCAAGCCCAGCAGGGTCGTAAGCCCATCGGTGTCAAGCGAGACCAGAATCGAACCCAGCACCGCGGTGAAGGCACCGATGAGGACAGCGGTGTTCATTACCTCGTAGTCGCGATTGATCAATTGCGACAGGAAGAGTCGGAAGACCAGAGAGAGCTGGAGGATCGGCGTCACCACCATCAGCGGCGCTACGGCAAGCGAGGCGTAGACGAAGGCCTGGGACACGGCGACCAACACGGCCGAGGAGAGGAACCACGGCAGGTTTTCGCGCTTCATGCGCTTGATGTCGCCCCAGGCGTTGGGCTTGAGCAGGATCAGCGAGAAAAACAGCGTCGCCGCCGTATAGGCAAGGCAGCCCCCGGCCGCCGTGCTGGCGCCAGGAGCGTGCAGGAAGGCTTGGCGCACCATCAGGGGCGAGCTGCCATAGCACATCGCCGCGGCGAGGCCGAAGAGGTAGCCCGAGAACACGCGCGGCCGGAAGGTCGGTTTGGGTTTCGGTTCCGTCGCCGCCGGCTCCTCCTGCGAGGGTACGGTCGGGATGGGCGCCGCCGCCGTTAGCGGCGCCGATGCCTTCCTCTTTCCTTTGCCGGCATAGTCCTGTGTGATGAAGGAGCCGCCGAGCATCAAACCAGAGCCGATCGCCTGCAGCACAGTGAAGGTCTCGTGCAGCATCACCACCGCCAGCATCATAGCGAAGGGCACTTGCAGCTGGACCACCGGCGCGGTGAGGTTCACGCCCATCCGCTGGTTGGACTTATAGTTGCAGTAACGGCCGATGACGAAATGCACGACGCCTTGGCATGCAAGCCAGGTGAAAGCCGCCGTCGGGAACATCACAAGCTGGCCCAGCTCGCCGAAGGCGATGGTCATGACCAGGAAGGAAAGTCCGCCAATCGGCACGGTCAGCGCCATGCCTTGCAGCACGCTGCCCGTCACCACTCCCCTGCGCATCGTCACGTTGTTGAGCGCAAAGGTGAACGCGCCGAGAGCAGCGTAAAGGACACCGAGCAATGAACTTCCCCCTCGAAGGCCTATTGTTTTGCTCGTTTGTCTAGAACGTCATAGCGTCATGGCCCATTTCAACGGCAAGACCAAGCAGCTTGCCCCTCGGGGCGCCCGCCCATTGCTTCCCGCGCAGAGTCGATCGGGGCGTGCAAACCTTCTGGCTAACCGCGCCGGGCCCGATGTAGACCAGCGTGGCGCGGAGTGCGGCTGAATGCTAGAGCCCAGTTTGGGTCACCTCCCGATGAATCGGAACGCTCGCCGGCCGCGCGTCGCCAATTCCAGACCTTGCGGCTTTCGCCTCGGAACGCGGAGGTTCGACCTCCCCGGCCATTAAATTCTTATCCAGCGCCACAGCGGTTATACCGCTCGGTACGCTGCCGCCCACCGCAACGCAGGCGGCTTTCGCGGCTCGATCGGGTGCGCCATGCCAAGGGCGCCAGCAAGACGGGCGCGATTCGCCACGCGATGCAACGGGCGATGCAGCACCATGCGCGGTCTTCCGCAGCGCAAATGTGCTCGAAGAAGGGCTGCGCAGGATGGCCGAGGTTGTGAGGCAGGCCCTCGACGACCTCGCCGTCACCGACCGCTCGATGATCTGGAACACCGATCTGGTCGAGGCGCTCGAGCTCGACAATCTGATCGGCCAGGCGGCGGTGGTGCTCGATTCCGCCCGATACCGCCCGATACCGCACCGAAAGCCGCGGCGGGCACGCCCGCGCGGATTACCCCGAGCGCGACGACCTGAACTGGCTCAATCACACGCTGGCTTGGCGCGACGACGCCGGTCGGGTGCGGCTCGGCGACCGCCCGGGCATCTCTTGCCGCTGTCCAACGGGGCCCCAGCCTTCCCGCCCGCCGAACGGGTGTCCTGAGGCTGCCCGGCGATCGGTTTCCTTCGCCTACGCCGGGCTACGTGGGTGTGCCATACCGTCGATGGCGGCCAATCTGTTTACCGCGACACAGATTTCAGTCGGGACATGGCGCGTGTGACCGCGCCGTGGGCCGGCCGGAGCCACCTTCGTCGATCGGCCTCGTACGCACCCCCCGCGGAAAAAAAGCAGCCCCCCTCGGTCGAGCACCCGCCTCGGCCGCGACGTCGGCAGCACGCGCAATATCAACTGCCTTTCGAGGTGCTCCAGCCGCAGGCGGGCTTCACGCGCGCGCTGGTCAATTTCGACCCGCGTCGCGCTCCGCTGCCAGAGATCGGGTCCCAACATGATCATCCTCCGCGCCGCTTCCACCTCGGCCCAAGCCGATGTCGGCCAAAAAATGGGGCGTTTGGCGCGAAAGGCGTGTGAGATGCTTCACACTGACAAGTTTTTTCTGCGGGTCTTGCGGCCATCAGTCGAGATGTGATGTGGCCCGCATGCTACGATGACAAGAACGATCGTCCGGAAGGAAACCGCAATGCCCGTTTCGATCCGCCCGCTACATCCGGTGTTTGTCGGGGAGGTCGCCGGGGTCGATTGCCGCGGCCCGCTCAGCGGCGCGGAGGTGGCGGCAATCGAGGCGGGCATGGACCAATATGCCGTCCTCGTGTTCCGCGAGCAGGACATCACCGATGAGGAGCAGCTCGCCTTCACTCGCTATTTCGGCGAGATCGAGAGCTATTCGACCCCCGGTCACATCCGCCGGCACGAGGAGCAACGGCTCGGCCCGGGCATCGCCGATTTCTCCAACCTCGACAAGGACGGCCGGATCATGTCGGCCGAAGACCGCGTGTGGTTCTTCAAGCTCGGTGACCGGTTGTGGCATTCGGACAGCTCGTTCCGGCCGGTTCCCGCGAAGTATTCGATCCTCTCCGGGCGGGTCATCCCGTCCTGGGGTGCCGACACCGAGTTCGCCGACATGCGCGCGGCCTATGACGCACTCGACGCGCGCACCAAGGCCGAGGTCGAGGATCTCGTCTGCGAGCACTCGCTGATCTATTCGCGCCAGGCGATCGGCTTTGTAGAGCTGACACCAGAGGAGATTGCCGCCTTCCGGCCGGTGCGCCAGCCCCTGGTCCGCACCCACCCCGCGACCGCGCGCAAGTCGCTGTTCCTCGCCGCCCATGCCGGGGCGATCGTCGGCTGGACGATCCCGGAAGCCCGGATCTTTCTGCATGAGCTGATGGAGCACGCCACGCAACGCGAGTTCGTCTACTCGCACGCCTGGCGGCGCTGGGACCTCGTGATGTGGGACAACCGCTCGACGATGCACCGCGCCCGCCGCTTCGACCGCAACGAGGTGCGCGACGTCCGCCGCACCACCCTCGCCGGCGACGCGCCGATCATCGAACAGCCAGGGTGACCGCGCCCGCCCCGCAGGCCCGGCAAGTGTTCTGTGCCGAACTTGCGCGGGCGCGGCGGCTTGGCCGGGGATGACGGCGCGGCAATGGCTGCGGCTCGTGCTGATCGGGCTCGGCACGTCGGTCGTGCCCCTCGACAGCGCGGTCAACATCGCCTTTCCCAGCATCACCGGTAGCTTTGGCCTGCCGATCGAGATGATCCAATGGGTCGTCATCTGCTACGTCCTGACCCATGCCAGCTTGATGCTCGCCTTCGGGCGGCTCGGCGATGTGTTCGGCTACGGCCGCGTGTTTCGCGCCGGGCTGTTGTGGAACTGCGCGGCATTCATCTTCTGTGCCGCGGCGCCGAGCTATGGCTGGCTGCTCTTTTGCCGGTTTCTGCAAGGGATCGGCGCCGCACTGATCCTCAGCTGTGCCCCGGCACTGGTTACCGGCATGTTTCCCGAAGACCGGCGCAGCCGAGCGCTCGCCATGTTTACGATGATCTATGCGCTGGGCTCGGCCGGCGGGCCGCTGCTCGGCGGGATGCTGGTCGATTTCTGGGGCTGGCCGGCGGTATTCTGGTTTCGCGCCCCGATCGCTGTGACCGCACTCGTGTTTCTCCGGGGGCTGCCGGCGCCGTCTCGCCTCGGCCTGCGGGAGCCAGTCGACATCGTCGGCGCCGGCTTGCTGGCGCTCGCCACCAGCACCGCACTGCTGACCCTCAATCAGCTGCAACACCTGGACCGACATGTCTTCCCGGTGGTTGGGCTCGCCGGGATCGCTCTCGCGAGCTGCTTCGGGTTCGTGCGCTGGGAGCGTCGGGTTGCGCAACCGATCGTCAACCTCGATCTCTTCCGGATCCGCGGCTTCGCGGCGGTCAACGGCGCCAGCGTGCTGGTCTATCTGACGAGCTTTTCGGTTCTGCTGCTCGCTCCGTACTATCTCGTGCGCTTTACCGATCTGTCGCTGCCGCTGGCGGGCACCGTGCTCGCAGCTTCCTTTGGCGGAAGCATCGCGGTGTCCCCGTTGGCGGGTCGGATGATCGAACGTTTCCCGGCGGGTCGCGTCGCGGCGCTCGGCGCCATGCTGAACGGCGCGGGGCTGGCACTGATCGGCGGCTGGGACACTGGCATGTCTCCGGCTGTCGTCGTCACACCCCTGGTGCTGCAGGGGCTCGGCACGGGTCTCTTCCAGGTAGCCTATATGGACCTGGTGATGGGGACGCTCCCGCCGCAGCATCGCGGTGTTGCCGGCAGCCTGGCGATGCTGACCCGGACCCTCGGGGTCGTGACCGGAGCGACGTTGCTCACCCTCGTCTTCCACGGCCTG
Source organism: Allostellaceae bacterium (assembly GCA_035272665.1). Taxonomy (GTDB): domain Bacteria; phylum Pseudomonadota; class Alphaproteobacteria; order ATCC43930; family CGMCC-115725; genus AP-15. The sequence continues at coordinate 6,471 of DATEQL010000227.1, read as the reverse complement.
GAGGCCTCGTCATTGGCCAACGGGGAGCCCGCGACAGACAGTTTCCTGTCGGCTTTTCGCACCACCTTCCGCCTGGCCGGGATAGTTTCAGTGGTCACCGGTGTTGCGGCGGTCTATCTCGCACGACAACGTGGTCGCTGACCGCGGCGAAATCACCGGTGAGACGCACCCTCGAAGCGGGGATTGCCGCCCGCCGGAACGGCTCTCGACGGCGCCCATGCTCGCGGCATCATCGATGCGACCGGCTGTCGCGGCATCATCCGCGGTGCCATGAATTGTCGGCCGGCGATGCCACGTCCTTGCTGGATGCGAGCCACCGGCCCTGTCCAAGCAGGCGCGAACGTGCGCGGCGCCGGGTTCGACGAGACCGTCGGTGGGACGACCCTGGCGTTCGCAGTGTCGACCCGCGGGAACGCCACTACCGATACGGCGCGATCCCGAAACCCTCCGAACCGCCCGCGCGAGGCGGGATCAAGATACGCCGCGCCATGACGGTGCGCCGGGTCGTGCTGCCAAACGGCCGATTCCGGCCCCGGACCGGTGCCATCGCGGGCGTTTGACCTGTCAGCGTCGACTCGAATCCGCCGCTGAGCCCAGTCGAAGGCGCACCAGCGCCATAATGGTCGCACCACGGCAAACCCGACACCGAACCCGATACCAAGAGGCAAAGCGAAGCCGACATCATAATCGGACGGGACGATATCGAGCGGCGGGTAGTCCGGGTAGGGCCAAGGGCCGTAGACGTCGGCCGGGTTGTAGACCGGAGGATAGATGAATGCCGGGCTGGCCGGCTCGATCACGATGCCTTGCCCCTCGGTCGTTACCCTTTGCTGGGCGTTGGACCACAGCGTTCCGGCGGCCGCGGCTTGGTAGCGCAGACGTTGGATCGCATCCATGACGTCTGCCTGCTGCGCCAGGAAGGCGTCGCCGACTTTCTCGGTCCAGTCAAGATTAGCGTCCATCATCCGCAAGATTTGCGGAAAGGTCATCAGCGCCTTGATGCTCGGGTCCCACGCCTCGGCCTCGATTGCCGCGGCGAGCGCATCTCCCGGCAAGGCTGCGTGGCGGGGATCTTGAAACCAGCGGCGCGCCTTAACGATTTCGAGCGGATAGGTGGCAGCCATCAGGATCTGGGCGAGCAGAGCATCCGGATAAAGCGCGATCGGGGCGAGCAACTGGTCGAGCTGCTCGGCTCGAAAGAGCGGCGGGGTTTCGGCAGCGGGCGTCGGCGCGGGGGCTCCGGCCGTCGGGGTTGCGGTAGTCGGCGCCAGCGCCGGGGTTACGGTCGTCTGGGTTTCGGTACCGGGTGCTGGCGCGGGGGCTCCGGCCGTCGAGGTCTCCGCCGGAGGTGTAGCCGCCGGGACCGCCGCAGGCGCTTGGATCTCCGTCCCTGGCGGCGCCAGAGTTACGGTATCGGCCGCAGGCGTCGACTGTGCCCGAACCGGCGAGGAAGCGAGGATCGAAAGAGCGAAGATGCCGGCGGTGACTCGGATCGGACTCGTAACCATTTGCACCCATCCCCACGCGACGGGGTTTGCCCGGAGCCGCAGCGACCGGCTGGAAGTGTCTAGATTATTCGGGAACTCCAACCTTTTCGGTTGCGCCGCATGGGATCAATTCTTGGTGATCAGCACCGCGATCCGTTTCCCGTCGCCGGGACAGAAGTAGCTCGAGCACTCCGCCCGGCCTTAGGTACGCCGATGGTTACCGCAAACTTGAGCGGCAGCGGCCTCTTCGCCCGTAGTCGACGGCGTCGGGCGATCAGGGCTCTTCGAGGGTAAACCCGACTTTGAGGACGACCTGATACTGCAACTTACCCGACTCTACCTGCCCGCGGGTCTGCAGCACCTCGAACCAGCTGACCCCCCGCAGGGTGCGCGACGCCCTGCCGACAGCGCTCTGAATCGCGTCCTCGATGCTCTTCTCCGAGGAACCCGCGACTTCAATGATCCTGTAGACATGATCGGCCATCGTGTCCTCCCTTGTACAGCACCGGTGACGGTGGCTGCTATGCGACCGGTTCGCATATGACCCGGCGGATCATGTCGTGACGGGGTAGCCAAAGTAAAGGCCCCGGTGCCATCCTTTTCGACCGGATACCAGCCACGCCGGGCGATCTCTCCCGGAAACCCCGTTGCCCTACCTTGCGTCAGTGATTTTCGATCTTAACGGCTCACCAAAGCCGATCTGCTCGATTGGACCGGCGTCATCCCCTGTGGGCCCGGAGGAAATTGCGTCGCCCATCAACTGCTCGAACTGACCCGGTACGCACAGCCACCTCCGGAGGGAGTTGAATTCAAATCCCGGGACCGTCCGCGCCAGCGCTCGTAACAGGCGAGTAATCATTGGATAGTCGCTCGGCCCATAGAAGGCGATGTCGGATGCAAGATCGAGCTCGTGTTCGAGCGCGACGTCGAGCAAAGCGATGAAGTCCTCTGCCGTCCTCGCCGGCGCATCGCGAATCTCGGCGACGAGCGAACCGATTTCGAGCAGAAGATTTACTTGCCGCTCGCGCATCGACGACAGATCGGTCCCCGCGCTCCGGGCCTCATCGATCGCTCTTGCAATCCGATGGTGCTCATCTTCGAGCTTCGTCCATTGCTTGTGGAGTATGGAGATCGAAGAATGCGGGCGTTCGGTCATCGTCTCAGCTCCCTCCACCGGCTTTCGCGCGATTATCCCCGCGACAGCGGCATCGCCGGAGCAAAGAGTAGCCATTCTCGGATGGATCGCACTGTCCAAAAGGCGTCAGATCCACATCTGGCATACCATTTCGAGCCCCGCCTTTTAAGGCTTTCTCGGTTGCAGGTAAGGACACCCCCGCCGAAATCGGGCGTAGCAACGCGGGGGACGGCGGACAGAAAGACAGTGCGGGCGGGACAACCCTTTCGCCCCAGGTATGGTGCGGGCGGGGAGACTTGAACTCCCACGTCCTCTCGGACAACAGATTTTGAGTCTGCCGCGTCTGCCGTTCCGCCACGCCCGCCCATCCGCGTCGCGACTATACCGGCCTAAGACGACCGGTCAACGGGCCACAGCGCTCCAGCGCCATGGCGGCCGCCGACCCAAATACAACGAAAAATGGCGATCTGATGTCCGAACAACCCGTTTATCGGTCGAAAAGAACGTGTCAGATCAACCAGTTAGATGGGAAATTCGTTACCCATTGGAAGAACGAATTCAGGGTCGAACGAACAACGAAATCGACCAGGCCGGCAGGAAGCGAAAACAACGGCGACCCTCTTACGCTTGCCGTTGCATTCGCACTCTTCGACGGGCTCACGTCGGGGCGCCTCCGGAGGGCCTCGGTGCCTGATTCTCATGCTGCGTGGCACTCGGCGGTCGGCCGTCGACTCCAAAAAATCCGGCCGTCGTTGGTAAACCGTTAAGCCGATCCGTGCTCTCGTGTCAGGCCGCACGGATCCGTCGTCGTCTAGACTGCTATGTCTCTCACTGTTGCAACTGTTCGACTACCGCACAAAGATGCCCGGAAATTGCTCGGCGAACGGCGCCAATCGGAACGCGCGGTTGCGTATTGGGAGCAGAAAGCGGCGGAATTAGGTTCCCGGCCAACACTGACGCAGCTCGACCCCGACGCGGCGATCGACAATGAGCATTGGGCCCATTGGTTCGTGATCGCTCCCGACCGGGTTGAGGAGGTCTCAACTTTCCTGATCTGCGGGCCGAACGCGGCCCGATTGCTGGAGCTGGGCGAAGGTCCACTCAAATACACGCTGATGTTCCGGAAGATGCCCAAGAGATTTCTGGAGATATTTGCCAGGGGTTGCAGCGATGCGATCTCATCGGGCGCTCCGGCGCACCTGGCGGGCGCAATCGGGCGAGAGAACGGCCAACTGGAGCTCTATCGGACGGTGTTTATCCCTGTCGGCGTCAACCTGGTCTTCGGCGCCTTCAATAGTACCACGGCGGACCCGCAGGCCGGATCTCCTCCGCAAGCGGGCGACCGGTCCGTCGGCAACCTTCTCTCCATCATTCGCGAAATCGAAGCGGCAGGGGCCAGTTCGCTCAGCGAGATCGCCGCGGCGCTCAACGCCCGTGGTTTCCGCACACTGTGCGGCCGTAAATGGACCCGTGTGACGGTGCGCAATCTGTTGCTGCGCACGTCCAAATACCCTCGCCCCGCTCGGTAGCGCCGGGCCGGCCTCTCAGGTAAAACAGGGCTGCGGGCACGCCCTTGCTCGGAGGGCGTTTACCCAACGACCGCACCGAAGCGAGGCCAGGATGAGTACCAAGGTAAAGCCGATCCCCGAGGGCTATCACAGCGTCACCCCGTACCTGATGTTCAGCGGCGCCGCCGACGCCATCACCTTTTCCCAAAAGGCTCTCGGCGCCGAGGAGGTAATGCGGTTGGACAGTCCCGACGGCAAAATCCACCATGCCGAGATCAGGATCGGCGATTCCTTCATCATGCTGGCCGACGAGCATCCCGAGCTGCAGGCGCTCAGCCCGAAGACCATCGGGGGCTCGCCCGTGTCGATCCACCTCTATGTCGCGAACGTGGACGCCGCGGTCGAGCGCGCCGTGGCGGTAAGGGCGAAGCTCGTCCGGCCGGTGGCGGACCGGTTCTACGGCGACCGCACCGGCGGGATCGAGGATCCGTTCGGCTACCACTGGTTCATCGCCACGCACAAGGAAGACCTGACGATGGACGAGATCCGCCGGCGCGCCGCGGCACAGGCCCCGAGGTGAGGCTTGTGATATAGACTGGTCGAGAATTCAAAGGAGGATCCGATGGACGACAAGACTCGCATCGAGCTCGAAGCCGCCACTTTCCGACGCCTTGTCGCGCATTTCCGCGAGCGAACCGATGTCCAGAATATCGATCTGATGAACCTGGCCGGCTTTTGCCGCAATTGCTTGTCGAGGTGGTACCGCGAGGAGGCCGAGCACCGCAGCATCCCGCTTTCGGACCCGCAATCGCGGGAGATCGTCTACGGCATGTCGTATGACGAATGGCGGGCGAAATATCAGAAGGAGGCCAGCGCCGAGCAAAAGGCCGCCTTCGCCGCCTCCCAAAAGCACTGATATCGGAACAGCGAGCCCCCGCCTTGCAACGGCGGAGGCTGATCGCTATGGTCCGCGCCCTGCTGCGGGGGCAGCATCATCACGGGGAGAGAGGGGGATCATGGCGGATGTCGGGGGTGTGGCGGGCGAGCAGTTGAAATCCTTTATCGAACGCATCGAGCGTCTCGAAGAGGAGAAGAGTGCGCTGAGCGGCGACATCAAGGAAGTCTACGCCGAGGCCAGAGGCAACGGCTTCGAGCCGAAGATCATGCGGCAGATCATCAAGATCCGAAAGATGGACAAGCAGGAGCTGGACGAAGAGGAGAGCCTGCTCGACGTCTACAAGCGCGCGCTGGGGATGTCGCCTGGACCCGACCTGGAGACGCGCGCAGCCGAGTAGTCTGACGAGCAAGCCGATAGCCGAATACGAAGGCTTGTGCTCGGACGCCAAACGCTAGTTCACTCCCTCGTCGTGGCCGGGCTTGGCCCGGCCATCCACGGGCCTCTGGCAAGCGCGTGGGCAGCGGCCGTGGATGCTCGGCACAAGGCTTGTCCTCGGGCCGCGCGGAGCGCGGACCCGTGGGCCGGGCATGCACGATTAAGGCTCCTCCGGGTGTATCACCCTGATTGAGCCAGAGCAGTAGCGCCTGGGGCCTAGGCGGCGAAACGGGGCTTAACCGATTCGCACAAGAGCTGCATTGCCTTCAACACCTGGTCGTGCGGCATCAGGCCGCCGCAATTGAGCTCGGCCAGGATGCCGGTCAAGCCGATCTCCGTCTGAAGGGCGCGGAGCCGCTCGGCAATCATTTCCGGAGTGCCGACCAGAGCATTGGTGCGCAGCGCCTCGTCATAGTCGATGTCGCGCAGCTGTCTGACCCGCCGCATGCGCCGGGCCGCGGTCTCGTGGTCGACTAGCCGCGCCGCCCCCTCCAGCAGATTCGCCTGCTCGTGATAGAAGTGCATGATGCTTTCCTGAGGCTCTGAGCGGGCGCGATCGTCGGTCTCCGCGAGATAGGTCGGCGCGGAGACGAAGACCTGGCCGTGGCCCGGATGGCCCGCCGCCTGCCAGGCGTCGTGATAGCTGCGGATCTGCTCGGCGAGAGTGGCCCAGGTCGTATGCCGGACAGAGGCAAAGATCGGCGCACCCCGCCGGCCGATCGCCGGGAAGGTATCGGGGGTGCTGGCGGCGATGCGGATCGGCGGAGCCGGTTTCTGGTAGGGCTTGGGGACCACCGCGACGTTCTTGAAACTGTGGTACTTGCCCTCGTACGAAAAACTCGGCTGGGTCCAGGCCTGCTCGACGATGTCGAGGATCTCGCGGAAGCGGTCGCGGCTCTCCGCGTAGGACACCCCATAGGCTTCATAGGTCTGCGCCACCCCGCTGCGGCCGACCCCGAAGATCAGCCGGCCGTGGCTCAATTGATCGACCGTGGCCGCCTCCTCGGC
>DATEQL010000226.1:0-10014 GCA_035272665.1 Allostellaceae bacterium | reverse complement strand
CGCGTATGCGGAACTCTACTTTGACGGCAAGCCGCCTCCCTCGATCCTCGAGGTTCCCGGCGCCCGCGACATCGCTGTCGAATTTTCTTCGCTCAGCAAGACCTATTCGATGGCAGGCTGGCGGATCGGGTTCGCCGTCGGCAACGCGCGGCTGATAGCGGCGCTGGCGCGGGTCAAATCCTACCTCGATTACGGCGCCTTTACGCCGATCCAGGTCGCGGCCACCGCGGCCTTGAACGGCCCGCAGGACTGCATCGCCGAAACCCGCGAGCGCTATCGCGCCCGGCGCGACGTGTTGATCGACGGCTTGCGCCAAGCCGGCTGGCAGCTGCCGCAACCCGAGGCGACAATGTTCGCATGGGCACCGATTCCGCCGGCCTTTCGGGGCATCGGCAGCCTCGCTTTCTCGAAGCTGCTGCTCGAGCGGGCCAATGTCGCGGTGTCTCCAGGGATCGGGTTTGGCGAATATGGCGAGGGTTTCGTGCGCATCGCTCTCGTCGAGAACCGCCAGCGCCTGCGCCAGGCAACGCGGAACATCAAGGCCTTTATCTCCGGCCGCAACGACGTCGCGGAACTGCGCCGCAGCGAGCGCAATATCCCCCTAACAGCATCGTAAACCCGCCGCGAGGCCGCGGGCGGAGCGCGGATACTCGCCCGTCCGGATTTGACTTCGTCCGACTCGCTCTCTATGTTCCGCCCTCGTCGAGGGACATGGGCATGAAGATCGTCAATTCTCTGAAGTCGCTGAAGAAACGCGATAAGAACTGCCGCATTGTGCGCCGTAAGGGGCGCGCCTACGTCATTAACAAGACCAATCCGCGATATAAGGCGCGCCAGGGCTGAGCTAGGCTTCACCGAGGCGGGCGGAACGCGCCCATGAAGATGCCGACCCCGGATGCCGCGGTTCTACAGCGCCGCGCCGAAATCGTCGAGGCGCTCCGCCATATCGTCCCGGGTGAAGGCGTCATTGCCTCCGAAGCAGAGCGTCGAGCCTACGAGAGCGACGGGCTGACAGCCTATCGCCAGCTGCCGATGGTGGTCGTGCTGCCGTCGCGCGTCGAAGAGGTCGCGGCGGTGCTGCGCTATTGCAAGAAAATGGGTATTAAAGTCGTGCCGCGCGGGGCCGGCACCTCGCTCTCTGGCGGCGCTATGCCGCTGGCCGATGGCGTGCTCCTTGGCATGGCCAAGTTCAACCGCATCCTCGATATCGATTACGACAACCGTTGCGTCGTCGCCCAGCCCGGCGTCACCAATCTCGCGATCACCCGCGCCGTAGAGGATGCAGGCTTCTATTACGCGCCGGACCCGTCGAGCCAGATCGCCTGCACGATCGGTGGCAACGTTGCCGAGAATTCGGGCGGGGTGCATTGTCTCAAATACGGAGTTACGACGAATAATGTCCTCGGCATCGAGATGGTGCTGATGGACGGCGAGCTGGTCCGCCTCGGTGGCAGGCACCTCGATGCCGAGGGCTACGACTTGCTCGGCGTGATGACCGGATCCGAAGGGCTGCTCGGGGTCGTCACCGAGGTTACCGTGCGCATCCTGCCGAAACCGACGGCGGCGCTAGCGCTGCTGATCGGTTTTGCCACGACCGAGGATGCCGGCAGATGCGTTGCCGCGGTGATTGCCGCCGGTATCATTCCGGCGGGGATGGAGATGATGGACCGCCCAGCGATCCACGCCGCCGAGGCCTTCGTCAAGGTCGGCTACCCGCTCGATGTCGAAGCGCTGCTGATTGTCGAGCTCGACGGCCCTCCGGCCGAGGTCGAGGAGCTGACCGGCCGGGTCGAAGAGATCGCGCGCAATCACCACGCCACTGAAATTCGGCTCAGCCGCACTGAGGCGGAGCGACTCGCCTTCTGGTCCGGGCGTAAGGCCGCCTTCCCTGCCGTCGGGCGGATCTCGCCTGATTATTATTGCATGGACGGCACGATCCCGCGCGCACGGTTGGCCGAGGTCCTGGCCCGGATAAGGGTACTCTCGGACCGGTACGGGCTCGCGGTGGCGAACGTCTTTCATGCTGGCGACGGCAACCTTCACCCACTCATTCTCTATGACGCCAACAAACCCGGCGAGATTGAGCGTGCCGAAGCTTTTGGCGCGGACATTCTCAGGTTGTGCGTCGAAGTTGGCGGTGTCCTAACCGGCGAGCACGGAGTGGGGGTCGAGAAACGTGACCTGATGGGCACGATGTTCGACGAGAGCGATCTAGCGCATCAGCAGCGCCTGAAGTGTGCGTTCGATCCTGACGGCCTGCTTAATCCAGGCAAAGTGTTTCCGCAGCTGCACAGCTGTGCCGAACTCGGCCGCGTCCATGTGCACGCGGGCCGACTGCCGTTTCCCGACCTGCCGCGGTTTTGAGTTGGCGGGGGACGCGACCGATGTGGCCCCCGCTGACCTCGGCGAGTTGCGCGATGTGATCGGCGAGGCGCTCGCCGCTGAAGAACCGCTCGAGCTGATTGCCGGAGCGACGAAACGGGGGCTCGGCCGTCCTCTGCAACTGCCGCGCACACTCGACCTGTCACGCCTTGCCGGGATCCGCGACTACGAGCCGAGCGAGCTGGTCCTGACCGCCGGCGCAGCCACCCCGCTAGAAGAGATCGAGGCTGCGCTCGCCCCAGCCCGGCAAATGCTCGCCTTCGAGCCGCCGGATTGGGCTGGGCTCTTCGCCTTACCGGCCTCCGCGGCCCGCCGGGGAACTCTGGGCGGAGCGCTGGCCTGCAACCTCTCGGGACCTCGCCGGATCAAGGCAGGCGCAGCACGCGACCACTTGCTCGGTTTTCGCGGCGTTAGTGGCCGCGGCGAGGTGTTCAAAGCGGGCGGAAAAGTCGTAAAAAACGTAACCGGTTACGACCTTTGCAAGCTGATGGCCGGCTCCTACGGGACGCTCGCCGCGCTCGAGGAAGTCACGGTCAGAGTGCTCCCGCAGCCGGAGGCGGCCTGCACCGTGATGCTCTGCGGGCTTGATCCGGCAGCAGCAACACAGCGCCTGAACCGGGCGCTTGCCTCGCCGAACGACATCTCGGGCGCTGTTTACATCCCGGCATGCTCGACCGCCGCATTGACCTCGCTTTCCGGTGTGCCCGGTGTCGCCGCGCTTCGCCTCGAAGGCCCTGCGCCTTCGGTAAATTCCCGGCGCCAGCAACTGTTGAGCGATCTTGCTTCGGATTGCGAAGCGACTTCGCTTGAAGAAGAGCCTTCGGCCGCATTCTGGCGCGCGATGCGTGATGTGACCCCGTTCACAGGGCACGCCGACCGCATCATCTGGCGCATCTCGGTGGCGCCGAGCCGCGGCGGTGAACTGGGTGAGGAGATCGCCCGCCGACTCGATGCCAGCTGGTATCTCGACTGGGGTGGCGGGCTGCTGTGGGTTGCGGTCAGCGGAGCCGAAGACGGCGGCGCTGCGCTGATCCGCGCTGCAATCCGCGGGACGGATGGGAGGGGCACCGGCCACGCCACCTTGATTAAAGGCTCGTTGGCGCTGCGCCGCGCCGTCCCGGTCTTCGAGCCGCAGCCCCCGCCGCTCGCCGCGCTAGCAGCCCGGGTCAAGGAGGCCTTCGACCCCCACCGGATCCTCAATCCCGGGCGAATGGTCGAGGGGGTCTGAGCCGGTGCGGACCGACTTCTCTGCCGAGCAGCTCGCCGATCCCGACACCAAAGAATCCGAGAAGGTGCTGCGGACCTGCACCCATTGCGGGTTCTGCACCGCAACCTGCCCGACCTATGTTCTGCTCGGCGACGAACTCGACAGTCCACGCGGCCGCATCTACCTGATCAAAGACATGCTCGCTAGCGGCGGCGTTATTGGTGATACGGTCAAACACATCGACCGGTGTCTTTCCTGCCTGTCGTGCATGACGACCTGCCCCTCCGGCGTTAATTATATGCACCTCGTCGATCACGCGCGACGCTGGATCGAAGAGAATTACCGCCGCCCGTGGGGCGAGCGCGTGCTAAGACGGTTTCTCGGCATAGTCCTCGCGCGGTCACCGTTGCTTCGCCTGTCGCTGCACTGCGCGGCTGTCGCGAGGCCCTTGGCACGTTTTCTGCCCCGCCGGCTTGCCCCGCTATTCGCGCTTGCACCCGCCTCGATCCCACCTGCCTCCCGAACAGACCGGCCAAGTGTCTTTGCGGCGGCAGGCGAGCGGCGAATGCGGGTCGCGCTGCTGCCGGGTTGTGCCCAGAGGGTGCTGGCCCCCGAGATCAACGAGGCGACGATTCGGCTGCTGACCCGCCACGGTTGCGAGGTCGTGATCGTACGCGGCAGTGGCTGTTGCGGGTCGCTTGCCCATCATCTCGGCCAGGAGGGACCCGCACTCGGTTTCGCGCGCGCCAACATCGACGCGTGGGAGCGCGAGCGACTCGCCTCCGGGCTCGACGCCATTGCGATAAATGCTTCCGGGTGCGGCACGACAGTCAAGGATTACGGCTTCATGCTACGCGAGGATCCATCCTATGCCGATAAGGCGGCGCGGATCGCCACGCTTGCTCGCGATGTCACCGAGTTGATCGCGACGCTCGGCCTGAACCCGCCGTCGCGCGAGGCTGCCGCCACCGTCCGGAGGGTCGCCTATCATTCCGCCTGCTCGATGCACCACGGGCAGCGCCTCCACGCGGGGCCTAAGGCGCTTCTCGCCGCGGCAGGGTTCGAGCCGATCGAGGTGCCGGAAGGACACCTGTGTTGCGGTTCGGCCGGAACCTATAATTTGCTGCAACCCGAGATCGCCGCAGCTCTGCGCGACCGCAAGCTCGCTAACATCTCCGGCACCCGGCCCGAGCTCGTCGCGACTGGCAATATCGGCTGCATCACCCAGCTCGCGCCCGGTTGCGACGTGCCGGTGGTGCATACGGTCGAGCTCCTCGACTGGGCCACCGGTGGGCCGGCGCCGAAGGCGCTTTCAGTCGGTTAGCCGGGTCGTCGCCGGGCGATAACTGGAATTAAGAGCGATAGGGTCAGCGCCGCAAGTCCGATCAGGGTCGGCTCGAGCCACCTCGCACTGCCAAGCATCAGACGCTCCCCGGCGGCGCCGAGATCGACATAGGCGATCGTCATCGGCAATTGGCCAAGCAATGATCCGAACGTGTAGGTCCCGAGCGACAATTGTGTCAGTCCGAGCGCGTAATTGGCCACGCTGTGTGGCATGACCGGGACCAGCCGCAGCACCGCTACGGCACGCCAGCCGCCACGCTCGACCCGCCCGACGACCGGTCCGAGAAGACGGAGGTCGATCAGGCCCGAATTGATGTATCGCGCTACCAGAAATCCGGCTATCGCCCCGGCGATGCTGCCTGACGCAGCCCAAACGATTCCCCATCCCATACCGAACAGCAATCCGGCGACGATCGCCAGCAATGTGCGCGGGATGAAAAGCAGGCTTGCTGCGGTGTGCACGGCGAGGAACCCAAGCGGGGCTGCCGGGTAGCGACCGATCGCTGCGGTAATCGTCATCGGATCGAGGATCTCTCGCCACCGCCAAGCCGACGCGACCCCAATGGCGAGTAAACCGACCAGCCCAAGCCTTAAGGTCCGACGAACGCCGAGAGGCGTAAGGTCGGGGGTCGCCAACGGGGTGCCTTTAGCCGTCATCGTGGCGTTGACATCGCAGGGAGGCGCGCAGTGGCGTCGGCGTCTGGCACCGCCTCGTTCAAGAGGCGCGGACGAGTGGTGCGGTGTTGCAGCCACATGACGCCGATCAGATCAATGATCCCGACACCCAAACGGTCGAAAATGCCGTATTTCGATTTCCCCCTGCGGCGCGGCCGATGATTGACCGGCACCGAACGCACCGTTCCCCCCTCGCGCAACACCAGCGCCGGGAGGAATCGGTGCATATGGTCGAAGTAGGGCAGATCCAAAAAGAGCGCGCGCGGAAACAACTTTAGACCACAGCCGGTATCCGGTATGCGGTCCCCAAGAAGGCGGGCACGGATCGCGTTGGCGACGCCCGAGGCCCAGCGTTTCGACCAGCTGTCCCGACGTTTCTCGCGATGGCCGACGATCAAGATCGGCGGATCCACCGAAGTCTGGCAGGCTAGACGCCACAGCGCGGGGATGTCGGCTGGATCGTTCTGCCCGTCTCCATCGAGCGTCGCAATCCAGGTTGCGTGGGCTGCCCGGACGCCTGTGCAGATCGCTGCACTCTGCCCATAATTTTGCCTATGACGCAGCAACCGCACCTGCGGCATTCCTGCTGCGAGCTGCGAGATCTCGGCGACAGTCGCATCACTACTCCCGTCATCCACATAGAGGATCTCATATTCAACCAGACCGTCGAGAGCGGCGCAGACCTCGCCGACGAGCACAGCGATATTTTCCGCCTCGTTCTTTACTGGGATGACGACTGAAAGATCCATGAGGTCGATGCCGCGAAGGTTGCGCCGACGGTGCGAGCGGCGCGCCGGGTCGCTACCCTCCACCTTGCATTGCGAACAGATGTAACACCCTTTGATATCGTGGACAAATCGATGTCACCTATCGCCAAATGCGCGAACCTCAGCCTGAATTCCTCATGCAAATTCAGGCGAAGCGGCTCGGATTGGCACTCGCGCCTCTCGCAAAAGGCGAATCTCAGCGATCGATCCAAGCGATCCGGAGGATATTTGTGGCGCCCGGAGTGCCGAACGGGACGCCGGCGGTAATGACAATCCGCTGGCCGACCTCCGCGATCTTCTCGCGATGGGCGATCCGTACCGCCTTCTGCACCATATCGCCAAAGCTCTTGACGTCACTGGTGTGCACACAATGTGCGCCCCACAAAACAGCAAGACGGCGCGCGGTACAGAGGTTCGAGGTCAGGACGAGGATCGGGGCGCGAGGCCGTTCGCGTGCAGCGCGAAGAGCGGTCGCGCCCGAGGTGGTGTAGGAAACGATCGCAGCCGCACCCACCAGGTAAGCGACTTGGCAGGCAGCGGCACTGATCGCGTCGGAAGTCGTATGCTCATGCTCGATCCGAGTGCCTTCGAGCATCGAGTAGTAGAGCGGGTCCTCCTGCACCCGACAGGCAATGCGATTCATCATCGCGACCGACTCGATCGGATAGCGTCCCGCCGCGGTTTCCGCGGAAAGCATAACTGCGTCCGCTCCTTCGTAGACCGCGGTGGCGACATCCGAAGCCTCCGCTCGCGTTGGCGTCGGCGCCGCGACCATCGATTCGAGCATCTGCGTCGCCACGACAACAGGCTTTCCGGCGACCCGGCAAGCGTGGACCACCTGCTTCTGCACGCTCGGCACATCCTCGGGCGGCATCTCGACACCGAGATCGCCGCGCGCGACCATCAGCCCATCGGCGAGCTCGATAATTTCGGCGAGGTGTTGAATCGCCGACGGCTTTTCGAGTTTGACCATGATCCCGGCGCGTCCGCTCACCAGTTTGCGACCTTCCGCGACATCATCGGGACGCTGGACGAACGAAAATGCGATCCAGTCCGCGCCGTGCTCAAGGGCGAAAGAAAGATCGGCGCGGTCCTTCTCGGTGATCGCTGACAGCGGCAATACCGCATTCGGCACGTTGACCCCTTTGCGATCGGACAGTGTGCCGCCGACCAGGCATCGCGTATCGGCGAAACCGGTGCCGCACGCCTCGACCTGGAGCCTTACCTTCCCGTCATCGACGAGGAGTTCCGTCCCCGGTCGAAGCGCTTCGAAAATCTCCGGATGCGGCAACGGAGCGCGATTTTCATCGCCCGCCTGCCGATCGAGATCGAGGTGAAAGCGCGCGCCGGCGGCGAGCTCGATCCGACCTTCAGAGAAAGTACCGAGGCGGAGCTTTGGTCCCTGCAAATCGGCGAGAATGCCGATTGGGCGCCCGGTCGCACCCTCCACCCGTCTGATCGCCTCAAACCGCGCGCGATGATCGTCCTGCGTACCATGGCTGAAATTGAGCCGGAATACGTCGACGCCGGCCTCGAACAGCGCGCGAATCTGATCGGGGGTTGAACTCGAAGGGCCCAGCGTCGCGACAATCTTTGCGCTGCGCCCGCGCCGCGTGTCCATCCTCCTGCCCAAACCCATCTTAATCGAGAACCAGGACGGCCCGGAAATCGTTGACGTTGGTCAACGTCGGACCGGTCACGACCAGATCGCCGAGAGCGGCAAAGAATCCATATCCGTTATTGTCGGCCAGCGCGACCCGCGCCGAGATGCCGCGGGCGGCCGCTCGCGTTAGGCTGTCAGGATAGACGATCGCCCCAGCGTTATCTTCTGTTCCGTCGATGCCGTCGGTATCGCAGGCGAGCGCCGAAATGCCGTCGGCACCGTCGAGCGCCATCGCAAGCGCGAGCAGGAACTCGACGTTACGTCCGCCCTGGCCCTTTCCAGTGACCGTGACGGTGGTCTCACCCCCCGACAAGAGTACGGCGGGGGGCGCGACCAGGCGGTCGCCGACGCGAAATTTTCCGGCCCGAACCTGAAGTGCGATCCCCGCATGGACCAGTCCGACCTGGCGAGCCTCACCCTCGATCCGATCGCTGAGCACGATCGGCACGATCTGCCGCTGCACTGCAACCGCCGCGGCGGACTGGAGCGATACCTGCGGGCTTGCAATGAGGTCGAACTTTGCCCGGCTGAAGATCGGGTCACCCGGTTTTGGTGTCTCCTGTGCTTCTTCCGCGAGATGCGCCAGCACCGCCGCCGGCTCATCGATGCGGTATCTGGCAAGCACTGCGCGAGCGTCGGCGAAGGTCGTCGGGTCGGGCACGGTGGGTCCCGAGGCAATGACATCCGGGTCGTCACCGGGAACGTCGGATATCGCCAGGGTAACAACCCGCGCCGGCGCCGCAGCGGCGGCGAGCCTCCCGCCCTTGATCGCCGAAAGATGCTTGCGCACCGTGTTGATCTCGGTAATCGTCGCGCCCGAGCGCAGAAGCGCGCGTGTTACCGCCTGCTTGTCGTCTAGAGTGAGGCGGGGAGCAGGAAGGGAGAGTAGCGCCGAGCCGCCGCCCGACGCGAGGAACACAAATTGATCGTCTGCTCCCAGACTGCGAGCCAAAGCTAGGATGCGGCGTGCCGCCCGCTCACCTGCGACGTCGGGCACAGGGTGACCCGCCTCGACGATTTCGACCCGGTCACAAGGTACGGCATGACCGTAGCGGGTCAGGACAAGACCTTCGAGAGGACCGGACCACGCGGTCTCGAATGCGCGCGCCATCGCTGCCGAGGCCTTTCCCGCGCCGACCAGCACCGTACGCCCGTGGACCGGTGTGGGCATTCGCCGCTCGAGCGTCTGACGGGGGTCGGCCGCGGCGAGTGCAGCGTTGAACAATGCCTTTAAAATCTCACCGGTCGCCGTTTGATCGCGCCTTGTCACGTGGCTGTTCCGTCTTGCCAAGCTCGCCGCCATTTCATATCGAGCGCCACGGAAACGCCAGCGCTCGATCTTCCGCGACAGGTAGAGGGTTTATCGGCGATGGCTTGTGCGGAGGAGATCTCACGTGATGTTTTTCGGCCGCCGGAGTGCGACGCGGGCGGCGCTGATGGTATTGTTGCTTCTGGCACCGGCGACGAGTCGAGCCGACGCGCCGGAAACGACACCCTTTTCAGAAGTCTTTGCTCAGCTGGCAGCACGGCTGGTCGGAGTCGTTGTCAACATTTCGACAACCCAGGCGAACGCGTCACCGGCGCCCAAGGGCGGGTCGGAAGCCCAGCTGCCCGCCCCCGGAGCGCCGCTCGACGAGTTCTTTCGCGATTTTCTTGGCGAAAAGGGAGCGCCCGGCAGCCCTAATCTGCCAGCACCCCGGGTGGCCTCGCTCGGCTCGGGGTTCATCATTGATCCCTCCGGGCTCATTGTTACCAACAACCACGTAATTGCCAACGCCGAGCAGATCACCGTGACCTTGTCCGACGACACGACCTTGCAGGCCGAGGTCGTCGGTCGCGACGCGGTGAGCGACCTCGCGCTCCTGAAGGTCGAACCAAAGGCGCCGCTACCGGCTGCGATCTGGGGGGATTCGACCAAGGCGCGGGTAGGGGACTGGGTGCTCGCGATCGGCAATCCCTTCGGGCTCGGCGGCACG
>DATEQL010000225.1:0-4337 GCA_035272665.1 Allostellaceae bacterium | reverse complement strand
GTCACTGCGGTCCGCCAGTCATCTGGGGGACGGCGGATATATGCCGACATCGCGGTTCCGGCCGGCCGCGATGAGGGCGCGCTTCGTTTTGCAATTTGGCCTCGCGCTGGAGAGGTGGCGATCGTTCCACGCCGATACCGGTACGCAGATCGCCGTCGCGCATGCCCTCATGGGCGTGCCGGCACTCTACCTCGCGATCGACGCGGTGGTGCGCTGGACGAACCTGCCGGTGCCGCTCGCGGGGCAGGCGCTCCTCGCCGGGGCGCTTTATGGCGCGCTCCTGTGTTGGCGGCCGCTCGGTACGGGTCCGGTCTCGCGCCGCGCCGTCGCCGTCACGGCCGGCCTGCTCGCGGCCACATGGCTCGCGGCTGCGGCGCTCTACGACACATCGTGGGACGGGACGGGATATCACCTGCCGGCGCTCCTGGCTATCGCCGGGGGATGGAACCCGATCTTCGCCGCATCCGACATCATGCAGGCGAACCTGCAGGCGAACGGCCTATGGACCGTCCGCGCCGCGCTCTATGCGATGACCGGCAGCGTCGAGGGCGCGAAAGGGTTGAACTTCCTCTTCGTTGCGGCCGCCTTGCTCACGCTGGTGCCGGCGTGGACGGAACTGCGCGGGCGACCGCTGACGGCACTCGAATTGGCGTTCGCTTACGCGGCCGTGGGCAATCCCGTCGCGTTGGGACAACTATTTACCTTCCACGTCGACGGCTCGGTCTACGAGAGCGGCATGGTGCTGTTGGGCGCGGTGCTGCTGACGTGCTCGGCTTATCGCCGCGCGGCGCTCGGTCTGATTGCCGCGTCGATTATCCTCATCACCGGTGCAAAGCTCACCGGCATTTATTACGGCGCCGTGATTCCCGTGATCGCTGCGCTTGCGGCCTGGAAGCAGGGCGCCGCTACCCCTCGCCTGGCGGCGCTGGTGCTGGGCACGCTGGCGCTGGGCGTGGTCGCGATCGGCTTCCGGCCCTACGTTACCAATCTGCGCGACTACGGTCATCTCGTCGAGCTGGGCCCGGGCGGCGATGTCGGCCGGCCGAGCGCGTTCGGGCGTCTCGCTCCCCCGGTGATGCTGGCGGCCTCGCTGCTCTCGCGCACCGAGCTTTACCCCGTCCCGGAGCTCAAATGGCCGGGTACGGTGACGCCGCGCGAGCTTATAAGCATGGGCGCGCCCGATCCGCGCGTCGGCGGGTTCGGCCCGTTCTTCGCGCTCGAGACGATGATCGCTCTGCTCGCGGCGGGCGCTGTCACGGTGACGCTGCGCGGGCGCGGCATCGGCGATCCGGCCTTCGTGATCGCCCTGGGCTTAGCCGCGATCACCGCAATCTTCCCGGAACCGTGGTGGGCGCGGTTCGCGCCCTTCTTCTGGGGGGTGCCGATCTTCCTCGCGCTCGGCGCGGGCGAACGCTCGGCGCTCACGCGATGGGGTGCGGTGGTCGTTCTTGCGCTGGCGCTGGTCAATGGCGGCATCGCCTTGGCCGGAAACCTGGCGCGGACCGCGCTCGGCGACTATCGAATGCGTGCGCTTCTCAGCGACCTTGCGGGGCAAAGCGCCGAGATCCTGATCGTCCCCTTCCCCTATCGGGGCTTCCAGTTCACCGCCGCCCATCGGCTAACCGGCGCCAGGATCGCATTCCGCATCGGCGAGCCTGAGCTGCCGATCGGCGACAGCTCGCCACAGTGCGCACGCGTGCTCAGGACGGACCGCATCCGCTACTGCCTGCCGGCAGAGGCCTCGGGCGCGAATTGACAAACACCGGTCGCGCGCGAAAGGCGGCTTTCCGCCTTTTCGGTCACCCAGCCTTCGCGCCGGGAATGGGTCTTCCTACCCCATTTCGGCCATTGCCAAGCGCCGGCATAGAGGGGAGCTTGAACGTCTTTCTTTCCCCTACTAACGGCGTTTACACGCGCACCTCAACCGGACGAAGACACGGTTAGCTGACCTAAGAGGAAGGATGAAGCATGACTAAAACAGAGGAGCATGACCCTGTTGGGTCAACGTTTGAATCCTGGCTGGAGGAGGAAGGGATTCTCGAAGAAGCCACCGAGCATGCCGTCAAAGCAGTCATTTCCTGGCAGCTTCAAAAAACGATGGCTGAGCGCGGGCTCAGCAAGAAGTCGATGGCTGCTTTAATGGGAACCTCCCGATCGCAGCTGGATCGGCTTCTCGACCCGGAGAGCGACGCCGTCACCTTGAAAAGCCTGATGCGCGCCGCCCGCCTGGTCGGAAAAAAGATCAAGATCGACCTCGTGGATGCTGCCTAATCCAGTACGCGGTAATGCTAATCGAAGCGGTACGCCGCCCTCTCCCTGTCACGAGATTGCTTCGCTCTGCTCGCAATGACCGCAAGAGGACCGTCATTGCGAGGAGCGCAGCGACGAAGCAATCTCACCCCTCTGCGGCAATCGCCGGCTCAGTCAGTTTGTCGAGCAGCGCCTTGGCCTCTTTGAGGTCGGCGGTGTCGAGGCCTTCGGTGAACCAGCCGAGGATCGGGGCGAGCAGGGCGGCCGCCTCTTGCGGCCGGCCCTGCTGGCGGCGCAGGCGGGCGAGGCTCATCCCGGCGCGCAATTCCCAGGACTTCGCGTTCTGTCGGCGCGCGACGTCGATGCCTTTCTCGATGGCCGCCTCGGCATCGCTCACCGTGCCGGCGCCGGCGAGCAAGGCCTCACCCCTGAGCCGATAAAGCTCGGCTTCAAGCGGCGCTCCCCCCGCCTTTTTCACCACCTTCAGCCCGGCAGCGGCCGATACAAGCGCCGCTTCGGGTTGGCCGCTCGCCAATTGCGCATCGGCCTGCAATGCCAACAGAGTATCTCGGTGCACCCCTGGGCCGTGGCTGTCCACCCCTTGTGCGATTTGGGCTAGCCCCTTCTCGCTTTCGCCAGAGACGGCGAGCGCCCATCCGTTCATACAAAGGGCAACCGCATGCCAGTGCGCGATGCGGTGCTCCTCGCAGATCCGCAAAGCCCGTCCGGCATAGTCGGCGGCCGCCGGTGGCTCGCGGCGAAAGATGTGAACGAGCGCAGCACAACAGAGCGTTTGGGCGAGGGTCAGAGGGTGCCCGAGCGTCTCGGAGCTTCCTACCGCCGCTCTCAGCTCATCGAGGGACCGATCCGGGTAACCAAGCATCCAGGAAATGCGCGCCGAGTAGAACTGGCAATACACGCCGGGATGGGAACCCGGCCAATCCGGGAACTGCATGTTCGGATCGAACAGCTCGAAGCTCCGCCGAAATTGCGCAAGCGCCGGCTCGAGCTTCCCCTGCCAGTACAGCGCCGCGCCAAGCGCCTGGTGCGCCCCGACGAGACGGGCCGCATCGTCAAGCCGTTCGGCGACACGCAACGCCTCCTCGGCAAAATGCCGCGACTTCTCCAGCTCGAGTAGACCCTGATGGTGGAGCTGCAGGCCGCGGAGCGCCGTGAACTCGCGGGTGCGATCCCCGAGCTGCCGACAGAGTTCCCATGCCCGCGCATAGGCTCGGCCGATGTCGGGGTGGCTGTAGCTCCTGGTCGCGACCAGGGCGGGACCAAGCGCCATTTGCAGGTCCAGCTCGCGCTCGGCCCGCTCGCGGATATCCGATAGCGCTTCGACCAGTTCCAGGCCCTTGCCAAACTGCTCGATCGCTTCGAGGTTCGCCGACCTGCTCGCCGCGGCCGCGCCGGCTTTGTGCCAGTACGCGATAGCCTGCGCCGGACAGTTCGCCTCGGTGTAGTGATGCGCCACCAATTCCGGTTGCGTGCCCGCCACCTCGGGAAACCGCTCCTCCAACAGCTTCGCCACCTGCTGGTGATATTGCTGGCGGGTGCGCTTCAGCAGCGATTGGTAAGCCGCATCCTGGATCAGCGCATGCTTGAACAGGTAGCGCGACCGCGGCGGGCGGCCGCGCTGGTAGAGCAGCTCGTCGACCACCAGCTGACCGAGACCGCTCTGCAGCATCTCTTCCTCGAGCCCGGTCAGCGCGCTGATCATGTCATAGGAGAACTCGCGTCCGAGAACCGAGCCCAATTGTGCCACTTCGCGCAGCCGCGGCGCCCGATCGAGCCGCGCCATCAGCGAATCCTGCAATGTCTCCGGGATGTGCAATTGCGCCAGCGCGCCCCTGAGCACGTAGGCGTCGCCGCGGGCCTCGAGCACCCCCGAACCGAGGATGGCCTTGGTCAGCTCCTCGACATAGAGCGGCACGCCGTCGGCCTTGGCGACGATATGATCGACCACCTCGCCGGGCAGCGGCCGGCCGCCGGAGAGATGACCGACCATCGTCTCGACCTCCGGCCGCTCCAGGCGGTTCAATGTGATCGGAATCATGTGCGAGCGTTGCGGCCAGGGCGGCGTC
>DATEQL010000224.1:0-4428 GCA_035272665.1 Allostellaceae bacterium | reverse complement strand
ACTCGAGCGCTCCCGCACGCAGATCGGCGAACATCTTCGGATCGGGACCGAGCCGGCTCTCGGGGAACACTTCGAGGCGGAATGCGCCCCCGGTCTCCCGGTTGATCGCTTCGGCCATCTCGGCGGCCCGCCGGGCGGTCGGGCTGCCGGTCGGCTGGTTCAGACCCAACCGATATTGCTTTGCATCAGGCATCGTCCGTTCCTCACCCCTTCGGCAGACCGAGCATCCGCTCGCCGATGATGTTGCGCTGGATCTCGCTGGTGCCGCCGGCAATCGTGTATTGCCTGGCACCCAGCACCCGGTGAAACCAGCGCGAGGCGTCGGGCACCGCCTCGGTTGGGGCGTCGATCATCGCGTAGGGGCCGAGCAAGGTCGAGGCGAAGTCGGAGATGCGCACACCCAGCTCCGAGCCAAAGAGCTTGAGGATCGAGCCCTCCGGCCCGGGCGCCTCGCCGCGCAAACGCCGGGTCAGCCCGCGCAGCCGCGTCACCTGCAGTGCCTTGGCCTCGATTGCCAGCTGCGCCAATTGCTGGCGGATATGGCTCTCGTTCCACGCCGGCTCCTGACGCGTCGGCAATTGCTTGGCGAGCTCGATCAGCCGCGCGATCTGTGCGGCGTGGTCGCGACCGCCAGCCCCGCTGCGTTCGAACATCAAGGTGGTGATCGCGACCTTCCAGCCCTCGTTCAATGGGCCGACGAGATTGGCCTTGGGGACCGGCACATCGACAAAGAATACCTCATTGAAGTGGCGGTGGCCGTTCAACAGAACCAGCGGCCGCACCGTGATCCCCGGCGTCTTCATGTCGACGAGCAGGTAGCTTATGCCGTGGTGCTTGGGGGCCTCGGGATTGGTGCGCACGAGCAGAAAGCACCAATCGGCAAAATGCGCGCCCGATGTCCACACCTTTTGGCCGTTAACGACGAAATGGTCCCCTTGGTCGACCGCACGCGTGCGTAGGCTCGCCAGATCACCGCCGGCATCGGGCTCGGAAAAGCCCTGGCACCACAATTCGTCGGCGTTGAGGATGCGCGGGAGGTGGCGCTGCTTCTGCTCCTCGATGCCCCAATGAATGAGGCTTGGGCCGAGCAGGTTCAGCGCGCTCGCCCCCGGCAATATCGGGGCGCGGGCGCGGGTGTATTCCTCGTCGAAGATCACCTGCTGCATGAAATTGGCGCCGCGCCCGCCATATTCTTTGGGCCAGGAGATCCCGACCCAACCGGCCGCATGCATCGTCCTCTGCCAGGCGATGCGTTTTTCGAGTGTCTCGCGGTCGGGGGCGACGCGCTGGTCGGCCGCGTCATCGACGCAAATTTCCGGCGGCAGATTGGCGGCGAGCCATTGCCGGAACTCGGCGCGAAACTCGGCATGCTCGGGACTGTCGGCGAAATCCATGGCGCCAAGCCCTTCTGGCGATTACGCGAAAAGAGGCTATGCGTCAGTGCCCGTGCTGGCAAGCATAGCGACCAAGAACGAGACCGGGTCAGATGACGCCGGTCTCCCGCAGCTCCGCGACTTCGCCGGCGGAGAGACCAAGCCAGCCGCCATAGATCTCGGCATTGTGCTGACCGATCCTCGGGCTCGGCCAGGTCTCGACCTTGTCGGTGCCGTGGAGCCGCAATGGTGTCGACGGCACCATGATTTCCCCCAATTCGGGGTGATCTACTCGCTCGAGCATGCCGCGCTCATGCATGTGCGGGTCGTTCATGACCTCCGGGGCGTTGCGCACCGGCGCGCACGGGATGCGGTAGGCCTTGGTGCGCGCGAACACCTCCATCTTGGGGAGGTGCGCGTCCAGGCTTCGACCAATGCGTCGGTTTCGTCCATATGGGCCACGCGCCCGGCATTGGTCGCAAAGCGCGGGTCGTCGGCCAGATCCTCGCGGCCCATCGCCCTCAGCAGGTTCTGGAAATGCGCCTCGGTGACGATATGGATCGCGACATGGCCGTCGGCGGTTGGGAAGACATTGTAGGGCGCGCTGTTGAGCCCGGATTGCCGGTTGCCGGTGCGCGGCGGGATCTCGCCGGTGCGGTAGTAGTAATCGTAGCTTGCCGCCAGGGTCGAATAGACCGTCTCCTGCATCGCCACTTCGACGAGCCGGCCGACCCCGCTGCGGTCGCGGTCGTAGAGAGCGGTCACGATGCCGGCATAGAGGTGGATGCCGCCCATGAAGTCGACCAGGGTCGGGCCGGCCTTGACCGGCGGGCCGTCCGGAAACCCGGTGACGCTCATGATCCCCGAGGCCGCCTGGATCGTCATATCCATCGCCAGGTTGTCGCGGTCGGGACCACTGATGCCGAACCCGGTGCCCGAGGCATAGATCAGCCGCGGGTTCAGCTCGTGCAGCCGGTTCCAGCCGACGCCGAGATCGTCCATCGTCCCGGGCGAAAAGTTTTCGAGCAATACATCCGCGCGTCCGGCCATCTGTTCGAGCAATGCACGGCCACGATCGTGCTTGAGGTTCAAGGTGACCGCATGCTTGTTCTGGTTGAGCATCGCAAACGGCAGGGTGGCGCTTTTGCCGGGCTCGGCGCGCCGGCGCCCCGGCTCGCCGCGCGGCGGTTCGATCTTGATCACGAAGGCGCCCGCTTTCGCCAGCAGAAAGCTCGCATAGGGCCCCTGAAAGATCTGGCCAAAATCGAGCACGGTAACATCCAACAACGGCATGTTGGCCAATGCCGTCTTGGCCTGGGATTGCACCATCGGCTCTTCCCGCATTGTGTTGAGATTTCCGTCGCACATCTGCTGCGCACGAGTCATGCTAACCGCAGGCTCGCACGGAGGATGGAAAAAATGAAATACGAAGTGATCTCGGCCGACAGCCACCTCGATCTGATCTGGCTGCCGCCCGATCTCTTCACCGCCAATTCCAGTGCCGCGTTCAAGGACCGGATGCCCTACGTGACCGACGGGCCGCGCGGCAAAGAGTGGGTCACCAAGAACGGTTCTTCGTTCGGGCTGATGAACGGCATGGGCTCGGGTGGCCGACAATACATTCCGGGTCAGATCCATCGCTCGGACCGGATGGCCGCGGAGGGGATCTACGAGGACGGCAAGAAAGGCATCCGCCGCATGACCGATCCCGAATTACGCCTCAAAGACCAGGAGCGCGACGGGGTGCAGGCCGAGGTGTTGTACGGCATCCTCGGCGCCACGATCCGCATCAAGGACAACGAGGCGGCGGGCGAGATGTTACGCATATACAACGAGTGGCTCGCCGATTTCTGCACCACCCATCCGGATCGCTACGCCGGGCTCGCCTGCATCCCGAACCATGACGCTGATGCCGCGATCGGCGAGATCGAGCACGTCGCCCGGCGCGGCGTCGCCCGCGGCCTCGAGATCTCGCGCCGGCACGATATGGCGCCGCTGTGGGATCCCTGGTGGAACCCGGTGTGGGATGCGGTCGCGGCGAGCGGTTTGCCGTTGCATTTCCACACGATCGGCGGCGGCAACCGGCCCGACACCTCGAAGCTCGCGCCCAAGGTGCAGCTCGCCGCCCGCGCCGCCGGCATCACCAACTTCCAGATGCATATGGCCGACGTGTTGCTGTCGATGATCTTCTGCGGCGTGCTCGAGCGTCACCCAGGCTTCAAGGTCATCATCGGCGAGGCCGGGATCGGCTGGATCCCCTACGTGCTCAACCGCATGGACGCCGAGTGGGAGGACCAGTTCAAGGAGCTCGACCTCAAAATGCCGCCAAGCGAATATTGGCGGCGCCAGTGCTACGCGACCTACCAGACCGACCCGGTCGGCATCAAGCTGGTCGAGGAGATCGGCGAGGGCAACATCATGTGGGCCTCGGACTTCCCGCACCCGGACGGAATTTGGCCGGACTCGCAGGAATACATCCAGCGCGAGCTCGGCCATCTGCCCGCTGACACGAGGCATAAGATCGTCTGCGAGAACGCGGCGAAGCTCTACCGCTTCGTGAACTGATCCGCGCGCTCGGGGCCTAGTGATCCCCGGGTCGGCCGAGGAATCAATTGGTTAAGACAGACGAAGGCGACCAAGGCCACCCGGCGGAGGCTGTTCCAGTCGGGTGGCCGACGTCGTTCTCACCTGGGAGCCGCATGCTGCAGCGCCTACTATACGAGTCCGGACATTTTCCACGAGGTGGGCGCAACTTTTGGGAAACCCGCTGTGATCGCCTTGCTTCAATACCTCACGGCTCACGATGAAGCGTCGAGCCCTTTACGAGGGTTCAGAAGCATCTGAGACCGGAGATCTTGAGACGCGCCGGCGCGGCTCCGTTTTGCGGGCCATCGCTGCTGCCGCGTCGCGATTTGCGGTATCCCTGTCGGCCGCTTCCTTTGCCAACCGAAGTGCGCGCAGGCGCGCTGTTTTCTCGGCCTCAGTTTGGCGCAAGATATCATCGGCGCGCGGAGACTGTTCATCGGCTTTCTTTTTTGACTTAAACTGCCCCTCT
>DATEQL010000223.1:0-4677 GCA_035272665.1 Allostellaceae bacterium | reverse complement strand
CCCCGTTTGCTGCGACCCGAGACGCCGCTCCTCCCCATTACGGCTGAGATGTCCCGGCGGATGCAGCCGATTAAAATCTTTTCGGTGGCTGCCGTTCACAAAGCCGTGATCTAGACGCCCGGCGGCAATGCGCGGCACGCGCGCGATCACGGCGGCTTCAACAGAACCTTTCCCCGAGATAGAACCGGGCCGGTCGGAAGGCCGGTCGGAGATCCTTCGGGCGGCTCGAGGCTGACCGCGAGCAGATCGCCCGGCGGCGGCAGCTGGGCAGCGCGTATTGTCGAGACATCGCCAGATCGCGGACCCAGCAACCCGAGCGGCCGGGGCGCCCCGCCAACGATGCCCCAAAGCTCGAAGGAATGATGGGGATCCTTGGCTTGCGGTCGGACCGCGGAGACGGAGACCTGGCCTCCGCGCGGCCCGGCGATTGCGATCCAGCTTGGGTCGCCGCTCTGATCAGCGAGCACGGCGACCACCGCCGGCGTCGGCGGTGCGGTGCGGTCGGTAAACGCCGCGACGTAGATGATCAGACCGGCCGCCGCGGTGCAGGCGGCGAGCGCCAGACCACGCCAAAATGCGAATGAGCCGAGCCGGTCATGTGCCGGGGCGGGCCGCGCCCCGACGGCGCCAATCCGGGCCTCGACCGCACGCCACACACGTGCCGGCGGAACCACGGCCGATGTTGCTGTGTCGATCGGCGCCAACCGGTCGGCCCAAGCCGCGACCACTCTCGCCAGCGCCGGGTCTTCGGTCATCAGCCGCTCGAACCGCCGCCGCGACCGGCTCGGCAGCGTCCCGAGCACATACTCGGCGGCGAGCCGCTCGCGCAGTTCGGGGTCTTCGTACCTCATGGGTCGAGACACCGCCTCAGACGTTCGACACTGCGCCGGATCCAGGTCTTGACGGTTCCGAGCGGCACCGCGAAATCGGCCGCGATCTCTTCGCGCGTGAAACCATAGAGATAGGCGAGCAAGACGGCCCTGCGGGGCTGCTCGTCGAGTTCGCCGAGGCAACGCCGCAACGCGCCCAGCTCGGCGCCCTGGTCTGCGCTCCCGCTGGCCGCAAGGCCCAGCAGAACCTCATCCGGTGCGCTGCGGCCCTCCGGCCGAACGGCACGGCGGCGAACATGATCGATCGCGCAACGGCGCATGATCGTGGTGAGCCAAGCCATGGCCGAACCCTTCGCCGCGTCGTAGTCCGCCGACCGCTCCCAAAGTGCGAAGAAGGCCTCCTGCAATATCTCCTCTGCCTCCTCTCTGCGACCAATGATTCGTAACGCGATGCCGAATAGTTTCGGCGCGGTTTGCGCGTAGAGCATCGCAAACGCAGCCGCGTCTCCCCGCGACGTCCTGCGGATGAGTTGCTGAAGTTGCAAAGGCAAGTCCGAGCCCGACCGTTCTTCGAGACGGTTCACAATGTTCATGGCGAGGGTGAGGGGATCCGGTATGCTCCGGCGGGTCGAGCAACGCAACCGGCGAGGATCGATCGCTTATTCGCCGCGCAGCCAACCCGGCCGCGTTGTCCGACAAGTGCTGACGGTGCCAAATCGCTAAAATTTAACGAGGAAGTCGGGTTTTATGAGTCGGTTCTTCCGCCGATGACGCCGCCAAAAATCTATCCTGTGATGGCTGCAACGATTGCACTCGCTCTGGCGCCGCCTCTTGGCGCCACCGCAGCAGGGACCCCCTCGCCGCTCGAACCTGAAGAGACGCATCAAAGCCCGCTGAACCAGTTGTACCCGTATTTTTCCCAGAACCCGCCGGGAAATTCGTTGGTGACGTTGATCGCCATGACGTGTTTGGGGTTCTTGAACCCGAGCTTGGTGGGCACGCGGAGCTTCATCGGAAAGCCGTATTTCGCCGGCAGCACCGCGTCCCGAAACCGGAACGCGAGCAAGGTCTGGGGGTGCAATGCGGTCGCCATGTCGACGCTGGTCGAATAACCATCGGCGCAGCGGAATGAAACATAGCGGGCCCGCTTATCCGCTCCGACGCGAGCGAGGAACTCGCTGAACCTGACGCCGCTCCATTGCCCGATCGCGCTCCATCCTTCAATGCAGATGTGGCGGGTGATTTGGCTGGTCTGGGGCAGCGCATAGAGACGGTCCAATATCCATGGCTCCCGGTTCTCGACCAGGCCGCCGACCTCCAGTCGGTAGGTCGTTGGGTCGATGCGGGGCACCAGGGCCTCATCGTAATAGGCGTTGAACGGGAACGGATCGGTGATCTGGTCCGCGCGATATACCGGCGCGAGGCGGGTCGGGCTGAACAGCGCGGCCTGCGCCTTGTCGTTCCAGCGCGACATCGCGAACAGCAGACGATCGATGGCATCGTCGTCCTCGAGGTTGCAGCCGCTCAGCAGGGCCAGAGCGCCGAGCGACAATCCGCCGCCCAGAAACAGCCGACGCTGCAGACGCCGCAGTCCGGCGCGATGAGGGATGCCGGTTGGTCGGTTCGATGATCCACGCATCAGGGCAACCCTCCGACGGTTTCGTGGTCAGGGGTTCGCCCGGTAACCATAGGCTCGAGGCTGCGGGGCACGATCGCGACCAATGCAAGATGGACCGCGAGAAAGCCCGCGATCCCGCTCATCGCCAGAAAGTGCACTCGACGGGCACCTTCATAGCCGCCGAGCAATGTCGCGAGCGGCTGCAGCTGGACCGGTTTCCAGACCGCGAGACCGGAAATGATCACGCCGGCGATCGCCAGTCCGACCAGCACGTACAGCAAGCGTTGAACGGCGTTGTAAACGCCCGGTCGATGCGCGAGGCGAAACCTCAAGGCCAACACGAAATCGCGCCGGACATCGGAGAAGCGGATCGGCAGCAAGCGGCGGCGCAAATGGCCCGCCGCTAGCCCGTAGGCAACGTAGACAACGAAATTGCCGGCGAGCAGCCACATTGCCGCGAAATGGATCGCGAGCGCACCGCCGAGCCAGCCGCCGAGCGTGATCCACGCGGGAAACATAAAACCGAAGATCGGAGAAGCATTGTAGATCCGCCAGCCGCTGCCGAGCATCAGGGCAACCGCACCTGCATTGATCCAGTGGGTAAGGCGCACCATCATCGGATGGGTCCGGGTGCCCGGAACCGCTTGTGACATGTCGCAGCTCACTGAAGGAGAGAGGGCGGGCGGCGGAGGCGCCGCCCGCTTGATTGTGCAGCCCTCTGGGTGAGCTACGGCATTAGCACCTTGTCGATAACGTGGATCACGCCATTCGACTGATTGACATCGAGGATGGTGATGTCGGCCTGCCCGCCCTTGTCGTCGCGGACGAGTATGTTCGACGGGCCGTTCATCGTGAATTGAAGAGTGTCACCTTCGACGGTTTTGAGCTGAGCGGTGCCTCCGCCGGCCTGGATCATCGCGCGTAGCCGGGCGCTGTCGTACTTGCCGGCGACCACGTGATACGTCAGGACCTTAGTCAAGACGGGCTTATTCTCGGGCCGCAACAGATTGTCGACCGTGCCGGCCGGCAGTTCCGCGAAGGCTGCGTTGACCGGGGCGAAAACAGTGTACGGGCCGGGGCCGTTCAACGTGTCGACGAGACCGGCCGCCTTGACCGCAGCGACCAAGGTCGTGTGATCGGCGGAGTTCACCGCATTGCCGACGATCGTCTTAGTCGGGAACATCGCCTGACCGCCGACCCGAACGGTCTGCGCCATCGCCGGGATGGCGAGGCCCACCGCGAAGGCGCTGGCGACAACAATGGAACGCTTCATCGAAAGTCTCCTGGGTTGGAAGCGGCCCGAACGGCCGCTCCTCCCCTATTCGGCCGCAGCGTCTCAATGGATGTCGTCGATCGAGATTTTTTCGCTCACTACCGATCACAAAGCCGTGATGCGGCTCGCCCGGAGGCAATGCGCGGCAGGGCGCGCCGTGGCTATTTCGACAGAACGGCGCAGGAAGGGCCGGTGATTACGCCGGCAGTGACAGCGCATTCCAATGCAGCAGGAGGAGCCCGCCAGAGGCGGAGCGGATTACGTCGTGGCGGCCGCCGGCGTACGCGATGACGTAATCGCCGGGCCGATAATCCATCCCCTCGATGCTAACGACCCCTTCGAGCACAAAACACTCTTCCGACTCCGGATGATCGTGCTCGGGATAGACACTGCCGGGTTCCATCCGCATCAGGCCCGTGCGCTCGCCGGTCACCGGATCGACGTGGAGCATCTTTAACTTTGTTCCCGGCGCGACTTCGAGCCACACGCCTTCCGATTGCCGGCGAGAGATGGATGGCGCCCCTCCTCCGATGCGCTGCCGGATGGCGGCCCAGGCGGATGCGGGTGGCATCACCGGAGCCACTCGATCCGTAAGCGGCGCCAGGCGCCGGGTCCAGGCATCGACGGAGCGGCGAAAGCCAGGCTCGTCGCGCATGCGCCGCTCGACGTCCCTCCGCTCGTCGGCTTCGAGAGCTCCGAGCACAAACTCGCCGGCCAGTTCCCCGGACACATCAGGCATTCGCGCCACCCGGATCGAGACACTCCTTCAGCTTAGCGAGCCCCCTGCGGATTGTCGATTTCATCGTACCGAGCGAGACCGCAAAGGTTTTCGCCAGTTCGGCGTGCGACAGCCCGAGGTAAAAAGCCATCAGGATCGCTTTGGACTCCATGGCATCGAGACGCTGCAAGCACCGATCGATATCGACCGCGACAATATCGCGAGGGGGAACAAGCCC
>DATEQL010000222.1:0-2754 GCA_035272665.1 Allostellaceae bacterium | reverse complement strand
GCGCTTTGCCCTGCCGAGGCTGGCCGGTTTACAGGCGCGCGACACGGCGCTCGCGGCCCACGGCAGCCCGCCCCTCGGCGATCTGACGGGTGCCCTCGACTTGCCGTCGCGGTGACGCTCGTCGTCAGTTTGTCACAGCAGCGACTCGACCCACTCGTAGAGCTTGCTCTTGGGGAGTGCGCCGATCTTGGTCGCGGCGACCTGACCGTCTTTGAACAGGATCATCGTCGGGATCCCGCGCACTCCGTATTTCATCGGAGTCTGTGGGTTCTCGTCGATATTGACCTTGGCCACGGTGAGCTTGCCGGCCATGTCGGTCGCGAGATCTTCGAGAAAGGGGCCGATCATGCGGCAAGGACCGCACCATTCTGCCCAGAAATCGACGAGCACGGGCTCGCTCGCGCGGAGGACTGCGGCGTCGAAGGTGCTGTCGGTGACGGCGTTCGGCTTCATCGGGTCATCCTAGCGGTGAACGTCGCAAAGATTAGGGGAGCCGAAAAAGCCGCGTCAAGCCGGGTGCCCTGCTAGGAGTTCGGGGCTGATCGGCATCAGCCGCGGGCCTTCGGTCCATAACAGCGCGCAGCGGATCTCGCGCCCGGGATAGATGCGGGCAAGAGCCGCCCGGTAAAGGGCAAGCTGGCGCAGATAAACCGGTGCGACCTCTGCTTCGGTCGACGGCGAGGGGCGCAACGTTTTGAAATCGACGACCAGCACGCGGTTCTCCTCGACCACCATACGATCGATCTGCCCGGACAACACTTGACCCTCGACCAGCCCGACCAACGGCACTTCGGCCTGTGATCCCGGCCCGAAGATGGCGGCGAAATCGGGATGGTCCAGCACCGCAAGGGTCTCATGCCGGATCTCGTCCCTTTCCTCGCTGGCGAGCCCGTGTGCCGGTAACGCGAGAAACCGACTCGCCGCAGCCTCGCGCTCACCGGGCGGCAGCGCGGGCAGGCTTTGCAGCAGGCGGTGGACGAGCAGCCCCCGCTTGAAGCGGTCGCGGCCGGCCATGCCGAGCGGCGAAGAGGCCGACGGCTCGGCCTCGCTTGGCCGCGAGGGAAACAGCGGCTTTGGCGGGTCGGGCTCGGGCGGCGGCGGCTCCCGGACCCAGTTCGGCAACGATCGCCTCGCAGGCGAGATGTCGGTCGGGCGCTCCAGAACGGGCGGAGCGGTCTGCACCCCCGCGAGGCGCAATCCTTCACCGCACCACCCCTCGCGGCCGATCAACGCGGTCGCGTCGAATGCGAACGGGGCGGCGATCTCGGCGAGCCCCGCGCGGCAGAGCGCATGCCAGCAAGTCTCCCTAGGCGGGACCCGGGTCTGCCAGCCGCAGATGTAGAGTCGGTCCTGCGCCCGGCTGAGGCCGACATATAGGAGCCGTCGATATTCCTGCAGCTGGCGGCGGGTTACTGCCTCTCTTTCGGCGGCGTAGACCGGGACGGTGAAGTCGGTCCGCGGGCGCCACAACGGTAGATTCTCGTGCTCGGTCCACAGCAGTGGTTCCGGCGGTTTCGGCAGCTGCATCGTGTCGGGTAGAAAGACGATCGGGGCTTCGAGCCCCTTGGCGCCGTGCACGGTCAGAATGCGAATCTCGTCGCGAGGCCGCGCCCCGAAATCACGCTTGACCTCGGTGTCGCCGGCGACGAGCCAGCGCAGAAAGCCCTGCAGCGACGGCACATGCTCGCGCTCATAAGCAAGGGTCAGCGCGAGAAACTCCTCGACCGGGTCTTCCGCCTCGGGTCCCAGGCGCTCGAGCAAGGCTCGCCTGCCGCCTTCAGCCCCGAGGATCTCGGCATAGAGCTCGTAGGGCGGAACGAAATCGGCGCGGGCGAGCAAAGCGGAGAGACGCTCGGTCGCCCGCCGCAAGGTCTCGTTTGTCTCGGCGCGGCTGCGCAGCCGGTCCCACAGATGCGCGTCGCCACGCCCATAAGCGAGATCGAACAATGTGTCTTCGTCGATCGCGAACAGCGGGCCCTTCAGCACCGCGGCAAGCGTCAAATCATCATCGGGAAACAGCAGGAACCGACCGAGTGCCATCAGGTCCTGCACCGCGAGCTGCTCGGTCAGGATCAGGCGATCGGCGCCAGCGACCGGCACCCCGCGCTGCTTCAGCGCGCGCAATAAATCGCCGACGAACTCTTTGCGCCGTCGCACGAGCACCATGACGTCACCGGGTCGGATCGCGCGGCCGCGGGCCTCCAGGACCTCGCCGCAGGTGAGCCAGCCCTTGATCGTCGCTGCGATCGCGTCGGCGAGGCGGGCGCGGGGCTCGGCCGTGCGAGAGCGGGTGACCGGCAGTGCCGCCGGATCGGAAGCCTCGTCGAGTTGCGGCACTACCGGCGGCCACAGCTCGACGAGCCCCGCCTGACCGGTGCGGGCGGGGACATGGCGAATCTCGCCGCCGTCGAGTGCCACCCCGTCATATGCGGCTTGGTGCCGAAAGATAGCGTCGATCGCCTGCAATACCGGCTCGGTCGAGCGGAACGAGATTTCCAGCGGTACCACCCGCCACTCCTGCTGGGCGGCGGCGATGCGCTGCTCGAAATGCCGCCGCATGCGCAGAAAAGCCAGCGGATCGGCGCGCTGAAAGCTGTAGATCGACTGTTTTGCGTCGCCGACGGCGAAGATCGTGCGAGTCCGATCGCGTGCGCTCTCGCCGGCAAAAAATTCCTCCGCGAGTGCCGCCACGATCTCCCACTGATCCGGGTTGGTGTCCTGCGCCTCGTCGATCAGGATGTGGTCGAGCCCGCC
>DATEQL010000221.1:0-6951 GCA_035272665.1 Allostellaceae bacterium | reverse complement strand
ACGCTCCTCGTAATCCTCCATGCCGTAGGCTTTGACATGGCGGGCGCCCTGAAAAGTTTGGCTCAATAATGTGGTCAGCTGGCCGATCTCCTCCTGGGTATTGGCCGACACCCGACGGATGCGCCGGCCGATGCCGATGATAGGGTGGATCGCCAGCGGGAAGACAAAGAACGAGACGAGCGCAAGGAGCCAGTCCTGGTAGAACATCACGCCGACCAGAAAGACGACCGTGACCGAGTCCTTGCCGATCGCACCGAGGACGCTTACTGCAGCGCTGCGCAGGAGGACCGCGTCGCTGATGAAACGTGATATCAGAGTTCCGGTCGGATGGGCGTGGAAATAGGCGAGATCGGCGCGCATCAGCCGCGCGAACAGAGCGATCTGCACATCGGCGATGACCCGCTGGCCGACCCGGGTCATCAGCACGGCTTCGCCGTAATCGGCGAGCCCCTTAACAAGTGCGAGGGCGAGAGCGCCGCCGGCGATCAGCAACAACAGCGATCCGTCGCGGGCGACGAAGATCCGGTCGAGCACGGGCTGCATCAGCCAGGCGCGGAGTGCCGTGCTGGCGGCCGCCAAGCCCATCAATAAAAAGGCAAAAGCGATCCGCCTGGTATGCGGCCGGATGAACTCGCGTACCAAACGCGCGACGAGCGCAACCGAGCGCGCCCCACTTCCCAGGATCGCCGGGTATTTTCGCATGAGTTCCCCGCCGCCAGTGTTAGTAGCGGGCACCCGGCTTGGCAAGGGTGGCGGCGCTTATCAGCGCCTCGGCGCGTCGATGCCCATCATCTGAAGCGGCCGCGGCTCACGTCGGATTGGAGACGAAGCACTTGTCCGACATGAAGACGTGGGTTTCGACATAATCTCGAACCACCGGGGGCGGTGCAGCGTCTCCATCGCGCCAATTAATGCCATCCAATTCAACATCTCGTGCTGGCGCGCACGTTCCATGTCCTTGAGTGAGTCTTTGCGCCAAGTCCGCGCGAGCGCGCTGGCCGCCGCCCGCAGGGTCGCTCGGACCTGAGGTCGGTTCTAATTTCCCGGGCGATCGATCGCGTAGCCGGCGGAGCGGACCGTGCGCACGACGTCCAGATCGCCACCGGCATTCAACGCCTTGCGCAAACGGCGAATGTGGACGTCCACGGTGCGCGGCTCGACATAAACATCATGGCCCCAGACCGCGTCCAGCAACTGCTCGCGCGAGAAGACGCGTCCGGGATACCGCAACAGATGACGCAAGAGGCGGAATTCCGTCGGGCCGAGATGGACCGGCTTGCCGGCGCGCGACACGCGGTGTGCGCCGAGATCCATCGTAACGTCGGCGAAATGCAGCGCCTCTTCCCCAGCACTCGGCTGGGCGCGACGGATCACCGCACGCAGCCGAGCGACGAGTTCGCTCGTGCTGAACGGCTTGACGACATAGTCGTCGGCACCGCTGTCGAGCCCGCGCACCCGGTCGCTCTCCTCACCACGCGCCGTCAGCATGATGATCGACAGCGCGCGGGTCTCCGGCGACCGCCGGATGCGGCGACAGACCTCGATCCCCGAGACGAGCGGCAGCATCCAGTCGAGCAGCACGACGTCGGGCCTGCGTTCGGCGATTTGGACGAGCGCGTCCTCTCCGTCAGCGGCATCGCAGACCTGGAACCCCTCCTTTTCGAGGTTGTAGCGCAACAGAGTGACGAGCGGTGCCTCGTCCTCGACGATGAGAACAGTCGGCTTGGTCATTGGGTGCTCCGGGCTGGCGTAACGATCTCGAGGCTCGACTGATCGCCCTTCGGCCGCGCCTCGGTGAGCGGTGTCCCGTGCACGAGATAGTACAAGTCCTCCGCGATATTGGTCGCGTGATCGCCGATTCTCTCGATGTTTTTGGCCATAAACAACAGATGCGTGCAGGAACTTATATTGCGCGGATCCTCCATCATGTAGGTGAGAAGCTCGCGGAACAGGCTCGAATACATCTCGTCGAGCTCGGCGTCCCGTGTCCACACCGCATACGCCTTGTCGGCGTCGCGGGCGACATAGGCATCGATCACGTCCTTGACCAGGAGCTGCGCCAGATGGGCCATCCGCGGTAGCGCATAGACCGGCCGCACCGGCGGCGCCTGATTGAGGGCCATCGAGCGCTTGGCGACATTGGCTGCGTAATCGCACATGCGTTCGAGGTCACTCCCGATCTTTAACGCCGCAAAGATCTCGCGCAGATCGCGCGCCATTGGCTGGCGCAAAGCGAGGAGCCGGATCGCGAGGTTGTCGAGCTCGCGCTCCAGCTGGTCGACCTTGGCATCGCCCTCGACGACGCTTGCGGCCAGCTCACTGTCGCGCCTGACGACTGCGTCGATCGCCGAAGCGAGCTGGCTCTCGGCGAGCCCTCCCATCTCGGTGATCGTGTTGCTGAGCTTGCGCAGCTCTTCGTCGTATCCTTTGACAATGTGCTCGGACGACATTGATGGAACTCTCCGCGGCAATCAGCTCAGCCGAACCGGCCGGTGATGTAATCTTCGGTATGCTTCTCTTTCGGGTGGGTAAAGATGCGTTCGGTTTCGTCGAACTCGATCAGCTCGCCGAGATACATGAAGGCGGTGTAGTCGGAGCTGCGGGCCGCCTGCTGCATGTTGTGGGTGACGATGGCGATGGTGTAATCGGCTTTCAACTCGGCGATCAGCTCCTCGATGCGCTGGGTCGAGAGCGGGTCGAGCGCCGAGGCGGGCTCGTCGAGCAGCAGGATCTCCGGCTGGACCGCGACCGCGCGCGCAATGCACAGGCGCTGCTGCTGCCCACCCGACAGGCCGAGCCCGCTTTGCCGGAGCTTGTCCTTGACCTCGTCCCAGAGTGCGGCCCGGCGCAATGCCGATTCGACCCGGTCGTCGAGCTCGGATCGCGGCAGCCGTTCATAGAGGCGGATGCCGAACGCGATGTTGTCGTGTATCGACATCGGAAACGGCGTCGGCCTTTGAAAGACCATGCCGATTCTCGCGCGCAGAAGATTGAGGTCCAGTCCCGGCGCCAGGATGTTTTCGCCGTCGACCAGGACCTCGCCAGTCGCTCGCTGCCCGGGATAGAGCTCGTAAATCCGGTTCAGAATTCGCAGCAAGGTCGACTTGCCACAGCCGGACGGGCCGATGAACGCCGTCACACGCTTGTCGTGCAGCGGCAGGTTGATGTTCTTCAACGCCTGGAATCTGTCATAAAAGAAGTCGACGTTACGGATCACGGCTTTTTGCTTTGGCATCGACTTTGGATCTCGGACGTCGGGGGCGGACGGGGCGATCGGCATGACAAGCCGTACAGCAGTCTGGGTTTGGCTCATTGTTTGAACGTGCTCCATGAGGCGAGAGCCCGGGCGCCGATGTTGAGGAACAGCACGGTAAGCGTGATCAACAACGCTCCGCCCCAGGCGAGCGTCTGCCAGTCGGCGTAAGGGCTCATCGCGAACTGAAAAATGACGACCGGTAGATTGGCCATCGGCGCGTTCAGGTCGGTGCTCCAAAACTGGTTGTTGAGCGCGGTGAAGAGCAGCGGCGCCGTCTCGCCGGCAATCCGCGCGACGGCGAGCATGATGCCGGTCACCATGCCTTGGATCGCCGCGCGGTAGGAGACCATGACGATCACTTTCCACTTCGGCGACCCCAGTGCCGACGCGGCCTCGCGCAACGCGTTCGGCACCAGGTTCAGCATGTCCTCGGTCGTCCGCACGACGACCGGGATGACGATGATCGCCAGCGCCACCGCCCCCGCCCAGGCCGAGAAATGCCCCATCGGGACGACCACGATCTCGTAGACAAACAGCCCGACGATGATCGACGGCGCGCTCAGCAGGATGTCGTTGATAAAACGCACGACCTCGCCAAAGCGGCTGCCCCGGCTGTATTCCGCGAGGAAAGTGCCCGCGAGGATGCCGGTCGGGGTCCCGATAAGGGTGGCGATCAGGGTCATCACCACGCTGCCGAAAATGGCATTCAACAGCCCGCCCGCGCTGCCGGGCGGCGGGGTCATCTGGCTGAACAGCGCGGGAGTGATCGCGGCGACCCCATTCTCCAGTAAGGTCCACAGCACGAGCACCAGCCACAACAATCCGAACGCCGTCGCCGCGACCGACAAGGTCATGACCACACTGTTAGCAATGCGGCGCCGGGTATAGATGTTCATCGGCTCAGCTTCCTGCCCGCTTCTGCAGCTCCAGCAGCATCAGCTTCGCGATCGCCAGCACGATGAAAGTAATGATGAACAGAATGAAACCCAACGCGATCAGTGACGACCGATAGAGATCGCCGAAGGCCTCGGTGAATTCGTTCGCCAGCGACGCCGAGATCGTGGTTCCCGGCTGCAGGATCGAGGCGCTGATGCGGTGCGCGTTGCCGATGACAAAAGTGACCGCCATCGTCTCACCGAGCGCGCGACCGAGGCCGAGCATGATGCCCCCAACGACGCCGATGCGCGTATAGGGCAGGACGACCTGCCAGACGACCTCGCCGCGCGTGGCGCCGAGACCGTAGGCGCTCTCCTTCAGCATCGGCGGCACGGTCTCGAAGACGTCGCGCATGATCGACGAAATAAATGGCAGCACCATGATCGCCAGGATGAAGCCGGCGGTCAGCACGCCGATGCCGAGTGGCGGGCCCGCGAACAGCGCGCCGATCCCCGGCACCTGCCCGAGCGTGTCGATGATCGCCGGCTGGATATATTGCTGGACAAAGGGCGCGAATACGAAAAGACCCCAAATGCCGTAGATGATGCTGGGGATCGCGGCCAGTAGCTCGATCATCGTCGCGAGCGGCCGTTTCAACCAGAGCGGGCAAATCTCGGTGATGAACACCGCCACCCCGAACGCAACCGGGATGCCGACCAGCATCGCGATGGCCGATGTGACGAGCGTCCCGTAAATCGGCGCCAGCGCCCCGAACTTCTCGGTCACCGGGTTCCAGACTTCGGTAACAACAAACGAAAAGCCAAAAGTCCGCAACGCCGGCCACGCTCCCTCGATCAGCGCGACGATGACCCCGCCGAGGATCAGCAGAACGAGGAGAGCAAACAGAAACGTCAGTGCGCGGAACACGACGTCGCCGATCGAGCCCGCGCGTCCGCCACGCTCCGCTATGCGTTCAACGACCGTGATGTCAGCTGGCACGGTCTGCTCTTGAAGGGTCACGAAGGATCGGGAGGCTTCGAGGCCTCCCGGTGTCCGCCCGCATCAGGATGCGTGCCCGTCCCAGACTGGCTTGCCATCGGGGCCGACAATCTGCTTCCAGCTATCTTCGAAGATCGCCACCGCGTTCGGCGGCATCGGGATGTAGTCGAGCGATTCCGCCAGCTGCCCGCCGTTCTTATAAGCCCAATCGAAGAAGTTGAGGACCTCTTTCGCCTTCTCCGGATTATCCTGCTTCTTGTGCATCAAGATGAACGTCGCGCCGGTAATCGGCCAACTCTCCTTGCCCGTTTGATCGGTCAGGATGAGATAGAAACCCGGGGCGCTCTTCCAATCCGCATTGGCCGCGGCCGCCTGAAAGACCTTGCTCCCCGGCTCCAAAGTCACGCCGTCATGATTTACCAGCTTGGCGTGAACCATCTTATTCTGCAACGCATAAGCGTATTCGACATAGCCGATCGCCCCCGCTGTGCGTGAGACCAGCGCCGCGACGCCCTCATTGCCCTTACCGCCGAGCCCGACCGGCCATTCGACAGAGGTGCCCTCGCCCACCTTGTCCTTCCATTCCGGGCTGACCTTCGACAGATAGTTGGCAAAGATAAAGGTGGTTCCGGAGCCGTCGGAACGATGGACCACCGCGATGGCGGTGTCGGGCAATTTCAGACCGGGATTGAGCTTGGCGATGGCAGGGTCATTCCATTTGGTGATCTTGCCCAAATAGATGTCGGCGATCGTCGGGCCGTCGAGCGTCATTTGCCCCGCTTGAATGCCGGGAAGGTTCACCACCATGACCTCGCCGCCGATGACCGGCGGGAATTGCATCAGACCCGCCTTGTCGAGATCCGCCGGCTTCAGCGGCATGTCCGAAGCGCCGAAATCGACGGTCCTTGCGTTGATCTGGGCGATCCCGCCGCCCGAACCGATCGACTG
This sequence comes from Allostellaceae bacterium, assembly GCA_035272665.1. Lineage (GTDB taxonomy): Bacteria > Pseudomonadota > Alphaproteobacteria > ATCC43930 > CGMCC-115725 > AP-15. The sequence continues at coordinate 872 of DATEQL010000221.1, read as the reverse complement.
ATAGTTCATCTTCAATCCGGTCTTCGCCGCATAGGCCTCGGCCCATTTCGCATAGATCGGATAGGGGAAGGTGGCACCGGCACCGGAAATCTCGGCCGCCTGTACTCCCAATCCAATCGCCGCGGCGGCGGCCACCCCAAGAAAAGCGGTTCGGAAAGCGTTCATGGTCTGCTCCATCGGCAGCTAGGTAGGCGGACCCGGAGGGCCGCGATCCTATTAACCGCGCATTGATTAATTTATGTGACGTTTTTATTGCACTTTTATGACCGCTTGCAGCCTTCGATGTTCGCGGAGGCGACGTAGTTTTCGATGCCGTGGCCGGGCGCCCAGGTCGCGACGAGATCGCGGCTTCCCGCCTTGACGGTGATCCGAACATCGATGAAGCCGGCCGACGCGAGCCAATCTTCGATCTGGCGCGCCGTGGCAGCACCCGCTACGCACCCGCACAGTAGCGCGGGGTCGACGGCGAGATCGGGCGGCAACGGTGCGGTGTTGACCACATCGGCGATGGCAAGGCGACCGCCTGGTTTGAGCACGCGGAACGCCTCGCGATAGACCTGCTCTTTGTCAGGAACGAGGTTGATCACGCAATTCGAGATCACCACGTCGGCCGTGTTGTCGCCGATCGGCAAGTGCTCGATCTCGCCGAGACGAAACTCGACATTCGCGGCGCCGACCTGCTCGGCATTCGCGCGTGCCTTGGTCAGCATCTCATGCGTCATGTCGACGCCTCACCCGCCCGGCCGGGCCGACTTGTCGGGCTGCCAGGAAGCAGTCGATCCCTGCACCGCTGCCGAGATCGACGACCACTTCACCGGGGCGCATCGCCGCGAGCGCTTGCGGGTTGCCGCAACCGAGCCCGAGGTCGGCGC
>DATEQL010000220.1:0-4048 GCA_035272665.1 Allostellaceae bacterium | reverse complement strand
TCGTTTTTCCTTCCGAACAGCTGCGAAATCTTATCAGATCCAAAGCACCGCGCCCATCCCTGAGACCCACCGTGCCAGAGGGTCGTACTCGCCGACCCGGAAGGAATCGGCGAGGCGATAGAACATGCCGGCGAAGCTGCTTCGGCTCAGCCGTCTTCGAGTAAACAGCCATTTCACATAGGCGAAAACCAGGGGAAAGTGAGAGACTGGGCAGGGCGTTTGCATGCGCCAGGAGTAGAGACGAGGAGACCCATCCATGCTCAGGACCGGCAAGGAGCATATCGAGCGTCTCAAGGACGGGCGCATCGTCTACATCGGCAGCGAGCGGGTGGACGACGTGACGACGCACCCCGCCTTTCGAAACGCCGCCCGCACTGTGGCCGCGATCTACGACATGAAGGCCGATCCTGCCAATCGGGAGATCATGTCCTTCACCGAGGCGGGCGACGCCTTCAGCATGTATTATCTCCAGGCGCGCACCCCGGAGGATCTGCGGCGCCGGATGCGAGCCCATCAGATGATTGCCGAGATGACCTACGGGCTGCTCGGCCGCTCGCCCGATCATGTCGCGAGCTTTGTCACCGGCCTGGCCGTAAACCCGACCGTGTTCGCCACCGGCACTCGGCCTTATGCCGAGAACCTGGTGAAGTACTACCGCTACATGCGCGAGAAAGACATCTATGCGGCCTACGCGGTGCTGCCGCCGCAAGCAGCACGCGATCCGGCCTTCTATCAGAAGCAAAACCTGCCGATCCCGAGCCTGCAGGTCGTCGGCGAGGACGATGACGGCGTGGTGATTTCAGGCATGAAGATGCTGGCGACCGGTGCCATATTCGCCGATGAGATCTGGATCGGCAATCTGTTGCCGTTGGCGCCCGATCAGGTCAAGCAGGCGGTGACCTGTGCCGTACCCTGCAACGCCGAGGGCTTGAGCTTATGGTCGCGACAACCCTTCGAGGTGAATGCCAAGAACGAATTCGACAGCCCGTTGGCATGGCGCTTCGACGAGAGCGACAGCATGGTCATGTGCGACAATGTCAAGGTGCCGTGGGAATGCGTCTTCGTGATGGACGACGCGGTGCTGTCGCGCGAGATCTACATCCGGACGCCGAGCCATTGTTATGGAAACCACCAATCCAACGTCCGCCTCTGGTCGAAACTCCGGTTGATCGTCGGCCTGGCGAGCCGCGTTGCGCAATCTACCGGCGCCGATCAGGTACCTGCCGTGCGCGACATTTTGGGCCGGCTTTGCGCACTCGAAGCGACCCTCGGCGGCATGATCCACGGGCAGATCGAGGCATGGGAGCATTGGCCCGACGGTTTCGCGACCTTCAACCGGCGTTATATGTATGCGGCGCTCAACTGGGGCACTGAGATGTACGCGCAGCTGATCGATATCCTGCGCGAACTTTCGGGCGGCGGGGTCTTCCAGATGCCGGCGAGCGTGACCGTGATGCACGATCCCACCCTCAAGAAGCTCTTCGAGACCTATTGGCAGACGCCGCAGTTGCCGGCCCTCGATCGTGTAAAACTGTTCAAGCTGGTGTGGGATCTGGTCGGTTCCGAGTTCGCCGGCAGGCATCAGCAATACGAGAAATTCTATGCCGGTGCCGCCTTTATTGTCCGAAACCACAGTTACCGCGAGGCACCGTGGGACGAGTTTCACAAGATCGCCGACGATCTGTTGGCGAGCTACGGCGTTCCGGAAGCGCCGGTCGACCCGTGAGGATGTCACCGCGAACAGCGACGGCTACTCCGCCAGCGCTCGGAGGACGAAGTCGGCACGTTCCGTCGCCGCGACCTTCGGAAGGATGGAGACTTCGTAGCCGAGCGATGGGTAGGCATCGAGAAGACGCGAATACTCGGCAAGAGCCGCGTCCAGGCCGTGACGCCGCTCCGGGTCGGTCACATAAATCTCGGGCCAAGGCGGCGTCAGAAATACGAGCCGATGGTAACGGTGAGATTGACCAAGCGGTGCCAGCATCGGCTCGCCTGTCAGGTGCTGAAGGCCAGCAGCGGCGTCGACCAAGCCTCTATCGAAGAACACCCAGCCGTCCAGCGCGCTGGCTGACGCTCGATCGGCGAGCGCCATTTGAACGGCGCGACGCAAAAAGGCGGTCGCGTCTACCCAAGGCAGCGCCGAACCTTCGCCTCGCAGCTGTTCTTTGACGATGCGCCGGCCTGGCTCCTCGACGACGGCGTACCCGCGTCGGCCAAGCTCGGCGAGCAGCGTGGACTTCCCACCGCTCGAGCATCCGGAGATTACGACAAACCGGTCCACATTAAAGCTCCGACTGGCTAATGGGCGCCGAGGCACTGTGATCAGCCGACCTTGGCCAGCATCTCGGCTTTGAGAAACCGTTCGATCAACAGCATAAAGCCGACCGAGGGGACGAGCAGCACCAGTGCGGTGATCGCCGCGATCTGATAATTTCCGCCGAGGCTCGCTGTGAACATCATGAGCGGCAGGGTGGTTACGTCGGGCACCCCGACGAAATAGGTGCCGGTGAATTCGTCGAGCGATTCGAGGAAGACGAAGATCGCGCTTGCCATCAATCCCGGCAATGCCAGCGGCAACGTCACGGTCAGCGCGGTCCGCAGAGCCGAGGCCCCGATGTTGCGGGCGGCGAGTTCGAGCTCGGGATCGATCGCCGCGAACGCGGCCGCGGCGATCCAGACGGCGATGACCAGCCCATGGACCGCGTGCACGAGCACGACGCCGGCAATCGTGCCGTTGAGCCCGACCAGGTAAAAGAGGCGGGCGATGTTGAAATAAACCGCCAGATTCGGAAACGCCTGCGGCAGCAGCAGGATCAGCAGGATCATCGGGCGGCCCGGCAACCGCCCGCGGCCCAGCGCATACCCCGCCGGGACGGCGAGGAGAAGACAGACGACGACGGTAATGGAGGCGATCAGCACGCTGGTGCCGAGCGCGGCGAAGGCATCGCTCGTCGGCTTGAACACCTCGCCCCAATATTTGAAGCCCCAAGTCAGCGGCAGCTTGTGGGGGAAATACCAACGGATCGCCACCGCCCACAGTACCAGGTTGGTGAGCGGCCCGAAGATCATGAAAGCGAGGCCGCCGAGCAGACTACCGCGTATCAGCCAACCCAGAGCCGGTTTCATGACCGAGGCGACCGATCGGCGGCTATCGCCGGCGGTTGCTCGGCTTCGGCGGGCGCAGAGGACCACCCCCGAAGCCCAGCCGATCTTCGTGACGAAGAAGTTCTTGCGCGCGTCAAGGGCGCTGCGGAAGTCGCGCAGCCCGGCGGCCCGCTCAGGCGGATGAAACAGGTGCATGACATATTGTCGACGATGTAGAACGCACCGCGCCGCAAGCGTGACAGCCCCAGATCGAGATCGGTGAATTTGCCTGCCTGGCCGCCGGCGAAAATAAGATCGAAGGATTCCGCCGGCTCACTCTCGAGGAATGCTTTTGCTTCTCCGGTGAAGAACCGCACTCGCCGATCGTTGCCGAGAATCTCTCGAGCCACGGCCTGGACGCGTGAATCCCGGTCGACGCTGGCTGGGCTCGCGGCATCGTCCATGCCGTCCAACAGCCATGCCGTCGCGATCCCGGTCCCGGTGCCTATTCCCAACAACCGGCCGCCCGGCTTCGTCGCCGCGAGCGTCCTGAGGAGGTTGCCCGCCAAGAGATCCGATGTCTTGAGAAATCCGACCTTGCGCGTCGCTTCCAGGATCCTCGGTAGCTGCGCGGGACGGGAGAGGCCCTCGTAGTCATTCATCACGGCATCTCCCGGACTTCCATTGCAGCCTGCTCTGGGCGTCTCCGTCACACTGGGCCGCCACCCGGCATACTGCGGCGGATGTACATCCAGGCCGCCAGCCCGGCCATCGCGTAGGAGACAAAGCCGAGCGCATTGGCGACACCATAGTCGCTATAGGAATTGACGCGGAACGCCATGTCGACTGCGATCATCGTCGGCGAGCCGCCGCTGATCATGATCGGCACCGACAAGACCGACAGCATCGTGACAAACGCCAATATCAGCCCGACCAGCATCACTCCGGCGACCTGCGGCAGGAT
>DATEQL010000219.1:0-2223 GCA_035272665.1 Allostellaceae bacterium | reverse complement strand
GTAGCTGTCCTCGAGACGGATGATGTCGTCCTCTCCGAGGTAGCTTCCCGACTGCACTTCGATCAGATGCAGCGGGATCTTGCCTGGGTTCTCGAGCCGGTGAGCGGTGCCGAGCGGTATGTAGGTCGACTGGTCCTCGGTCAGGATCATCTCTTCTTCGCCGCGGCGGATCCTGGCGGTGCCCTGAACCACGATCCAATGTTCGGCACGGTGATGGTGCATTTGCAACGACAACTTACCGCCGGGCTTGACCACGATGTGCTTGACTTGTACCCGGTGCCCATTGTGCAGCGAGGTGAAGCTGCCCCAGGGGCGATGAACGGTCGGGAGCGCATCGGCTTCATCGCGCTGCTCTTCGGCCAACCGGGCCACGAGTCTCTTGACTTCTTGGGTGCGGTTGCGCGGCGCCACCATGACCGCGTCGGCGGTCGCGACGACGACAAGATCGTCGATGCCGATGGCTGCGACCAGCCCCGCCTCGGAACGCAGATAGCAGTTGCGGGTGTCTTCGGCGACGACGTTGCCTGCGATCGAATTGCCGTTGCAGTCCTTGGCGCTCAGCTCCCAGAGGGAGTCCCAGGAGCCGACATCGCTCCAGCCCATGGCGACGGGCACGACGGCGGCGCGCCGTGTCCTTTCCATGACGGCGTAGTCGATCGAATCGCCATCGCAGGCGGAAAACGCACTCTTGTCCAGACGGACGAAATCATTATCGCGCCGCGCTCCTGCCAGCGCCAGCCGGCAGGCGGCGACCATGTCAGGCCTCAGACGCTCCAACTCGTCGAGGTAGAGCCGCGCGGGAAACATAAAGATGCTGCTGTTCCAGAAATATTCCCCGGAGGCGAGATATTCCGTCGCGTGGTCCGCATCGGGCTTTTCGACGAATTCGACAACAGCGAAGGCGTTGTCGATCCCGTCGAGAGCAACGCCGCGGTGGATATAGCCATAGCCGGTCTCGGGACGCTCGGGCTCGACGCCCAAGCAAACCAGGGCTCCTCCACGTGCCGCGTCCGCCGCGCGGTTAACGGCGGCGAGGAAGGCGGCTACATCCGTGATCAGGTGGTCGGAGGCCATCACCAGCATTAGCGGATCGGTCTCGGTTTCCCTCAGCGTCAGAGCGGCGACACAGGCAGCAGGAGCGGTGTTGCGACCGGCCGGCTCCAGGAGGAGCGCGCGCGGCACGACGGCAATCTCCCGCAGTTGCTCGGCGATGATGAACCGGTGTTCTTCATTGGCGACGAGGAGGGGTGGCGCAAAGCGCTCGTCTTCGGTGACTCGCCGAACAGTCTGCTGCAATAGGCTGTCTTGGCCAAGGAGCGTCAACAGCTGCTTGGGGTAGAGCGTGCGCGACATCGGCCACAGCCGGGTGCCCGAACCACCGGACAGAACGACCGGGTGAATCATCCGCCCCTCCTTGTAGCTGCCGCGGCTGCCTAGTCTCGCGGCGCGGTTTCGACATACACGATTTCAGCGACAGCGCAAATGCCGCCCTTGCTCTGCACCCTATGGGTCAAGAAAACGTCAACGTCGCGAGGTCCGCGAACGCCGTCGGAATTGATCCTAATGCCGGCCTCCGACGGGCAATTCCGACCCGGTTGTTTCGGGCCGGTTTGCCAGCTGCGACTTGGTCGCTGCGAGCTCGCGCTCGAGCGCCTCGACACGCCGGCGGCGACGCCGGAGTTCGCGCCGGGCGCGGCGCCCGGCAATCCGGACGGCGGTGGCACCAATGACAACGCCGGCGAGCAACACCAGCAAAACGAGCAGGTAGAGCGGCAGGTCGATCAGGAACGGCAGCGGCCACAGCCCGAGCGATACGGATTCGCGGTTGGAGACGGCGAATGGGATCAGAAAAATTGCAGCAGCAACCGTTACCACCCAAAAGACTACCCTCATCGGCTGGACGCCGCAGCCGACCGCGCCGGCTTATGCCTCGCGCGCACCCTGGTTCAGGCGGTCGCGGAGCTGTTTGCCGGTCTTGAAGAACGGAATATGCTTCTCGGCGACGCGCACGCTATCGCCGGTCCGCGGGTTGCGACCGGTGCGGGCATCCCGACGCTTAACCGAAAATGCTCCAAACCCCCGCAATTCGACGCGGTCGCCGCGGGCCAGCGCCGCTGCGATCTCGTCGAAGATTGCCGTTACGATGACCTCGACATCGCGCTGGTACAAATGCGGATTGGCTTCGGCAAGCTTTTGTACGAGCTCCGATTTCGTCATCGCCGC
>DATEQL010000218.1:0-5311 GCA_035272665.1 Allostellaceae bacterium | reverse complement strand
CGCATCGCATCGCGCATGCGCAGTGCCGCGGCGAGAGCGCGATCGGGTGTCGGGAAGGTCGCCATGACCGCGTCGCCGATCGTCTTGACCACCGCACCAGCCTCGGCGGCGACGATCTCGTTGAGGACTTGGAAATGCGCTCTTACGAGGTCGAACGCGACAAGGTCGCCGACGCGCTCATAGAGCTCGGTCGAGCCTTTGAGATCGGTAAACAGAAAAGTCATACTGGTGATCTTGAGGCGCTGCTCGACGTCGATCGTGTCGGTGCCGTAGATGTCGCGAAAGAGCTGGTTCGTCAGCAGGCGTTTCGCGGTGAGGAAGGGTCTGCGCCTACCGAGTAGCTCGTGCAGCTTGTCGCCGGCGATCCAGAGCCCGGGCAACACTCGCGTGTCGGTGCGGTTCTCGAGCGACAGGCGTAGTGGTCCCGGGCGCAGCTCTAAGGTTCCGGTCGGCGCGACGATCCGATCGAAGACGAGCGAGAGGCTCTGGCGCTCGCGCGTCGGCTCGCCCTTCACATCGAGGAACTGGGTCGCATGCGTCACCGGGTCCATGACGATCACGAATTCCGCCGGTAGCTGCAGCGAAAGCAGCGCCTTCTCGCCCGGTGGAAGCTCGACCGCGTCGAGGGTGATTTCCTCGATCAGCTGCTCCAAATCATCCGGGGGATCGATGCCCGAGCCCCAGAAGATCTGGCGAAAGTATTCCGCCAGCGGAAGCTCGTGCGGATCGTGGGCCGCGATCCTGCGCACCCGCCGGCTGACCGTGAACGTCACCTCGACCATCTCGTCGAGCGTCGGGGTATAACCGGCCGCGCATAGAGCGCAGGCGTACTCCTCGTGGTTGACGCTCTTGAGCGTCGCGCTCGTCTCGAGCACGCCGCCGCAGCCCGGGCACAACACGTTCCACGACAGCTCGAAAATCCCGAGTCGTGCCGCGTGAAGGAACGCGGCGATCGCCCGCTCCTCATCGAGCCCTGTGCGGGCTGCGAAATTCAGCACGTTGACCCGGCAAAGCGCGCGATCCGGGCCGTCCTCGACCAGCTTCTCGATGGCGTCCATCGTGGTCGGATCGGCTGATTGTCGCAGCATCGCAAACAGACTTTTGGCTTCGCTCATGGCCAAATCCTATGGCGGCTCACGACAGATTATTTGGTGTCTAATCGAGCAGGCGCTATTGCCTACCGCCACTCTGCTGCCATCATGCTGTCAGCAACAGTGAGTGATAACGGCTGATGAGGCGCGCCGACCGGCTTTTTCAGATCATTCAGATCCTGCGGCGCACACCGAGGCCGATCACCGCCGACGCCATCGCCGCCGAGCTCGAAACCTCCAAGCGGTCAGTCTATCGCGACATCGCCGACCTGATGACTCAGCGGGTTCCGATCAGGGGCGAGGCGGGTGTCGGCTATGTGCTGGAGGCGGGGTTGGACCTGCCGCCTCTGATGCTGACACCCGACGAGATCGAGGCTGCGGTGCTGGGTGCCCACTGGGTCGCGCGTCACAGCGATCCGGCATTGGCACGGGCGGCGGAGGATCTGATCGCCAAGATCGGCGCCGTCGTCCCGGAACGCCTTCGGCCCTATGTGTTCGAGCCGGCGACCGAAACGCCACCGGCGTGGAACCTTGCCGCCGACGGTCTCGATATGGCGCGCGTGCGTACCCAGATTCGCGCCGGCCGGAAGATTACGTTGCGTTATCGCGACGAACAGGGCCACGAGAGCGAGCGCACCGTCTGGCCGGTGACGGTCGGCTATCGCGAGACAGTCCGCCACCTCGTCGCCTGGTGCGAGTTGCGCCAAGACTTCCGCAGCTTCCGGACCGACCGGGTGACGGCGGCGGGGTTTCTCGAGGAGCGTTACCCCGAGCGGCCGAGCGTCCTGCGTGCGAAATGGCGGCGGACCCTCAGCCGGCCAAATGCGACAATCAGCTAGCCGTTCGCGCGTTCGCGAGGACGACGCATTGCGGCTATTCAGCCGCCTCTCTGGCCTTGACCGGTAAGGGTTCGGTACCGGTCCAGGGCTGCTCGGCCACGTCAAACAGAACGCCTTCGGGGCCGTAGAACTTGACCTCAAAGCCGCCGATCCGGTCGCCGCCCTGGTCCATGTAGTGCTTGCCACCCAAGCCCTCGAGCTTGGTCGCGACCTTCTCGACGTCCTCGACCAGGACGCCGAAATGGTGCAGCCCGGCATAGTCCAGGCCCTTGCCGAGCTGGTCGGTCTTGAACCGCAGAATCGCCAGATCGATCGTACCGTCGCTCAGATGGTACCCATAAGCGAGGGGCCCGTCCGTTTTGCGGACCTCCTTGAAATCGAACGCCTTCTTGTAGAATTCGGCCATCGCGTCGGGATCCTTCGCGGCGATAGCGATGTGACGAAGCTTGGCCATTTCGGTTCCTTTTATTGGTGTCGGTTTTTCCAGACGCGATTACCGTCACCCCCGCGGAAAGCGGGGGTCCAGGGGGCGCGTCGAGCGGCGGCCCTGGATTCTCGCTTTCGCGAGAATGACGATCTGGAGACAGGCTATTCCGCGGCCTCTTTGACCTCGGCCGGGAGCGGCTCGCACCCGGCCCAGGGATGCTCGGCGATGTCGAAGAGCACGCGCTCCGGGCCGTAGAACTTCTTTTCGAAATAGCCGGCGTTCGGCTCTTGTTGGTTCCGGTCGACGTAATACTCGGCACCGAGGCCCTCGAGCCTTTTCGAGAACTCGCCGACATCTTCGACCAGCACCCCGAAATGATGGATGCCGCGATAGTCGAGACCTTTGCCGAGCTGGTCGGTCTTGAATTTGAGGATCGCCAGGTTGAGGGTGCCGTCACTCAGGAACACGCCGTCGGCGAGCGCCGAATTCGGCCGGCCGACCTCCTTGAAGTCGAAGGCTTTCTTGTAGAACTCGGCCATCGCCTCCGGGTCTTCCGCAGCAATGGCAATGTGACGCAGCTTAGGCATAGTGCTCCTCCTCGCATGACCGATCGCGACACCCTATCACAAGCGCCGCCTCAACCCGAAGTGCCGCATAGAGTCTCGCGTGGGATCGACGTCAAGACCCGGGCAAGATTTTTGCCGACCCGGGTGAGCGCTTCGTCCCACGGAAAGAGCCCAAAGCGATCGAATTCCGGCAGCAATGTCCCGTCGGCGAGAGCGAAATTCGAAGTACAGGCGAGGCTCCCAGGATCGGGCAGGGGCTGCGGTGCCCACGCGAACAGCGCCAGATCCTTGCCGCGCAGATAGGGGTGCACACCGAGTGCCACGAGCTCGTCCGGCGACACGACCAGACCGGTTTCCTCGCGAAGCTCCCGCACGGCGGCGCCGGAGAAATTCTCGCCAGACTCCGCGACGCCCTTGGGAATGTCCCAGCGCGGCGAGCGGGTCGCGTGACCGAGCAGGAGGCGCTGCCCGTCAGTGACGATCACCCCACAGCTCGTCTGTCGCAGGGTCACGGCCAAGTCCCGCCGCCCGAGATGCCGCCGTAAAAGCTGCCATGCCTGTCCTTGTCCGAGGCGGCGTCGCTATTGGCGCAGCCGGCCGCCAGCAGCGATATCAGGATCCCAATCAGGGCGGGCCGGCACAAGGCTCTCATCGCTATTCTTAGCCACCGCCCTTTTGCTTCATCGATTTCTGATCCCACAGCCTCAGCCTATAACCGTCGGGATCGCACAGCTCGGCACCGTAGCCCCAAAAGACCTTCATCGGCGGGTGGACAAAGGAAATCCCGGCAGCGGCCAGCGCCTCGTGCTTTGCCTCGACATCGTCGACCTGGATCGTGAACGAAATACCGGGGCAGTCCGAAACTCGCCCTTCATAGAGGAAAATCGTTAGATCGGCGTCATCGCGCATAGCGCGCCGTTTTCCGGCCGGGGATTTCGAACTCTATTTCGAAGCCGAGATGATTCTTATACCAATCGCGTGATTTCTGCCAATCATGAACCGGTAGAGACAGGTGATCGAGCCTGAGCATTATGCGGACTCACTTGATTATACACGCCTGTGTCCACGTAAATTAGGATGCCGCCCGCCGCTGCTGCAAGTCATGAACGGCAAAGGAGATCGCCCATGAGCGCCGAACCGCGTTGCTATCGCCCGCTGATCATCGGAAGGCGGGGTGCTGTTGCGGCAAACCATCCGCTGGCCGCCCAGGCCGGGCTGTTGGCGTTGCGGGCGGGCGGCAACGCCGTCGATGCGGCGGTGGCGACGGCGATGACGCTCTCCGTCGTTGAGCCGATGATGTCGGGGCTCGGCGGCGACGGCTTCTATCAGGTCTACGAGCAGTCGACCGGCCGCGCCGTGGTGTTCAACGGCACCGGTACGGCACCTGCCGCCGCGACCCCCGAGCGCTATGCCGGCGGCATTCCGCGCACCGGGCCGCGTTCGGTCTCGGTCCCCGGGATGCTTGCCGGGATCGAGGCGATGCATCACCGCTTTGGCCGGCTGCCGTGGCGCGATCTCTTCGTCGAGGCCATCGGCTTTGCGCATGACGGCTTCGCCGTCACCCCACACTACCGGCATTTCGCAGCAGAGTACCGGGCGACGCTCGGCATCGACCCACAGAGCGCCACCACCTTTCTGATCCACGGCGGAGCGCCGCCGGTCGGCGCCCTGATCATGCAGCGCGATCTCGCCCGCACCCTCGAAGAGATCGCGTCCGAGGGAGCCGAAACCTTCTATCGCGGCCGGCTGGCGCAGCGGTTGGCCGCGGGTCTCGTAGCAGCCGGGACTTTCGTCTCGGTGGCCGATCTCGCGGACTTCACCACCGAATGTCAGCAGCCGATCGCCATCGATTACCGCGGCTTCACCGTGCTCGAGGCGCCGCCCAATTCGACCGGCTTCGTGCTGCTCGAGGAGCTAAAAATCCTCGAGCATTTCGATTTCGCCGCCATGGGCCTCCTATCGGCCGATGCCGTCCATGTCATGGTCGAGGCGAAAAAGCTCGCCTTTTCCGACCGCGAGCGCTGGGCCGCCGACCCGCGTTCGGTCACCGCGCCGCTCGCCGAACTGCTGTCGGCTGACTACGCGGCCCGTCTCGCCGCCCGCATCGACATGAGGCGCGCGGCGCCGATCCGGGCGACCGAGGTCGCAGCCGGCGACACGACCTATTTTTGCACTGCCGACGGCGACGGCAACGCCGTCTCCGGGGTGCAGAGCATCAACAGCGGCTTTGGTTCGGGCGTCACGGTGGGCGATACCGGCATCCTGCTCAACAACCGCATGTCCTATTGGCACCTCGAGCCCGGGCATCCAAACCGGCTCAGGCCCGGACGGCGCGTGCGTCACACGATGAACCCGCCGATCGTGCTGAAGGACGATGCACTCTGGTGC
>DATEQL010000217.1:0-3399 GCA_035272665.1 Allostellaceae bacterium | reverse complement strand
GCCTGGACGGGGTTCCGGCCTCTGCTCGTATCGCGTAAGAGCCGCGAGAGCAGCAGCGTGACGTCGCTGGTGCTCGAGCCCACTGACGGCCGCCCTCTGCAGGCTGCTCTGCCTGGGCAGTTCATCGTCCTTCGGCTGAGGCCGGCGCCCGACGCGCCCGCTTTGCTGCGCAGCTACTCGCTCTCGGGCGCGCCGATCGACGAGCGCTATCGCGTCAGCGTCAAGCGGGAAGCGGATGGCGCGGCTGGGGCTTACATCGACACCCAGGTCCGGGTGGGCGACGTGCTCGAGGCGAGCGCGCCGCGCGGCAATTTTACGCTGCGGCGGGGCGACGGACCCGTCATTCTGCTGAGCGTCGGCATCGGTGCGACCCCAGTGCTCGCGATGCTCCACGCCCTGGTCGCGGAGTCGTCGCCGAGACAGGTTTGGTGGATCGCCGGAGCTCGGAACGGCGGCGAGCATGCGTTTGCAACCGAGACGCGCAGCCTGCTCAAGGCTCTACCGCGCAGTCACAGCTACATTTGCTACAGCTCGCCCGGTCCTGCGGACCGGCCGAATGCCGATTTCGACGCTCCCGGACGCTTGGGCCTGCAAGTGCTGCAGGGGCTGGGCGTGCCGCGCGATGCCGACTTTTACTTGTGCGGACCGACCGCCTTCATGAGCGATCTCACCGCTGACCTTGCGGCCTGGGGGGTTGCTGCCGACCGTATTCACACCGAAGTTTTCGGCTCGGGTCCGTCGAAGACGCCGGGCGTCGCCGCGGCTCCGCAACGCCAACCGCACTTGCCCGAAGGGCTGGCCGGCTCCGGGGCGCTGGTATCGTTCGCCCGGACCGGCCTCAATGTTCGCTGGGATCCTACGATGCACAGTGTCCTCGAACTTGCCGAGGCGTGTGATGTACCGGTGCGGTGGTCGTGCCGCACCGGGGTCTGCCACACTTGCGAGACCGGGCTCATCGGCGGCGCGATCGGCTACCGGCCCGACCCGGTCGAGCCGCCGGCCGACGGCAATGTGTTGATCTGTTGCTGCCAGCCCCAGGGCGACATCGTCATCGACTTGTGACGAGGCCAATGTAGAACACGGTAGGGCTCAGTACTGTAGGTGCAACTGCAGCGAGAAAACCGATACGGGACCGCGGTCGCGGTTGTAGGCCGGATTGTTGATGAACTGGTAGCCAGCCGTGAAGTGGGCGAAGCCGGATACAGGGATCCGGTAGTATGCCTCGAGGATCTGCTCGGGGCCGGCGTTCGGCAATTGGCCGTCGCCGATGATCCCGCCCAGACCGCCGGCGGCGAGATACAGCTTGCCCTGATGCGAGATCCGATTGGCGGCGCCGGCCAATCCGACCGTGTCGTCGGGCCGCCCCCAGCGCGAGCCGGTCAATGAGAGACCCGCTGAGATCGACTGGTTCAGGTCGCTGAAATCGACCTCCTCCACGGTGCCCTGCGACATGCTCGCGCGGGCAAAAATGCCGAAATCGGTGGCGAGCTGCTGTTCGAGATTAAGACCGACACCGTCCTTGGTGCGAAAACTTCGGACGGCGCCGGTTGACGGTGTCGTACCGGTAGCCTCGCCCAGTGAGATCGCGTCGAGATAGGCTCCGAGATTGCCGCGGGTGAGCCAATAAAGGAGCTTGAGCTTGCCGGGCTGATCCCACAACGTATGCCTCTCTTCCAGCTCGGTCACGAACTGCCCCTGGCCGAAGCCGTGTGACAGGCCGATCGTGTTCGGCGCTTGCGACAGATCGAACACGCCGGCCCTGGCCGCCCACCAGTCCTGATACCATTCGGCCGCGCCCCCATAGGTGTAGCCCCAGATGTTCGCCGCGTAGTCGAAGGCGCCCTGGTCAATGATCGACCAGTTTAGAAAATCGTTGCGCGGGTCGTGCGCATATGTGTTGGTGTCAAAGATATCGACGATCGAGTATTTGCCAATCGTGAACACCAGCCGGTTGGCGGTCTGAGTGCCGCCGAGTTGATTGAGGTCGGGATCGAGCTTTTCGGTCTCGCCGCCCAAATCTACGGTCTGGCGAAGAAACCCGCGCTGGACCAGAACATAAGGCTCCGCCTTGCCTAGCTTGTAGGCTTCGCCGCTGGGGTACCCCGCCACGCCAAAGGTGTTGCTGAGCCCGAACCCTTGGTCGACCTCGGGATTGATCCAAATTTCAGCACCAGGCCACGGCCGAAAGCCGGCATAGAGCGTCGCATCGATCGTTTCCCTGCCGTTGGCGGCAGGGCTGAGGCTCTGAGGTCCCTGATACGGCGACCGGAAGGCTGGTTGCAGCAGCCAGGTAATCGTTGCCTGGGCGTGGATGGCCCAGTTCTCCGGCTCCACCTGCGCAGCCTGTTCCGGGGTGACCGGTATTACTTGAGGTTGCGGCGTCGGGCCAACCATTTGGGCGCCGCACATCATCGGCCAGCACAGAAAGCCGATCGCCGCCGGGCGGAAGAGGGCGCGAGGTCGAGCATGGCTAACGAGAGCGCGCATAAAAACGCGGGCTCGGAGCGCACAACCCGCGGCCTCGGTGTCGGGTACGCACTCTCCCCGCCGGAACCGGCGCCCTGAAGCGATACCCGGTATGGTATATCCAGGAAAGCATACTCTTGATTACCGTCTTATAAAGGACTTCGATTCGCGCGGGTTGGTCAACCGAGTACGCCGGCTGCGCGGGCAGGTTGATGCGATTGAGCGTGCGCTCGAGCTGCTCGGACCTGCTCCAGCGCATCACCGCGGCACGCGGCGCGATCAACGGCCTGATGGCCGAGGTGCTGGAGGAGCACGTGCGGGAATATCTATCGCCGGCCGACAGCGATGCCGATCTGCTACAGGCCGATGCCGCGGAGGAGCTGATCGAAATCATCCACTCCTATCTCACCTGAGGTAATGCATGTCCCAGGCAGTCGAGACAAGGGTTGCCGATGAGCGGGTTACACTGGCAGCGCTGTTTTTCACCTTTCTCAAGATCTCGCTGTGCGGCTTCGGCGGCGGGCTCGTCTGGGCACGCCGCATACTCGTCGAGCGACAGCGATGGGTGGACGACCAGGAGTTCGCCGAAACCTTGACCCTTTGCCAGTTTATGCCGGGACCGAATATCGTCGGTATCACCACCTGTATCGGATCGAAGCTCCGCGGGGCGATCGGGGCGGCCGCCGCTGTCGCGGGCTTCATTCTGATACCCTGGGCGGTTGGGTTGTCGCTTGGTGGCCTCTACCTTCACTTCGCTCACCTCGCGATCCTGCAAAACATCCTTGGCGGGCTTTCCGCCGCTGCAGCCGGTCTGATGATCGCGACCGGGATCCGACTGCTGAGGCCGCACCGCAATCACCCGAGGGCGCTGCTCTTTGCCGCCCTCGCCTTCGCCGGCATGGCGTTCGTCAAGCTGCCGCTGCTCCTCGTTCT
>DATEQL010000216.1:0-2294 GCA_035272665.1 Allostellaceae bacterium | reverse complement strand
GGGCATGGTGTTCAACGCGCCCGACATTGCACCGTTTCAGGAGGCACTGCGCAAATCGGGTTTCTACCCGGACATGAAGAGCAAGGCCGGCGATACGGCTTGGGCGCTTCTGGAGAAATATGTCGGTAAGTTGGCGTGAGTTCTGAGGCGACCCGGCTCGCTCGGCCCATTGCAGCCGCGAATGGAATGGCCTGGCCCGGCCTGCGGGCCGGCGCAATCGGGCTCGACCATGCCATCGGCACCCTGGCGGAAGCTGCCGGAGCCGGGCTCGTCGTGATGGAAGTGTGTATTCTCTTCGCCGGGGTCGTCTCGCGCTACGTCTTCGACAGCCCACTGTTGTGGACGGATGAGCTGGCCAATCTTCTGTTCCTTTGGCTCGCGATGCTCGGCACCGTTGTGGCACTGCGCCGCGACGGGCATATGCGCCTGACCACGTTCGTCAACTCGCTGCGGCCCGAGTGGAGCAGGTGGCTCGGCAGTGTCGGCGCCCTCGTCGTCATCGTCTTCGTCGTCGAAATCCTGCTTCCCGCCGCGCAGTATCTTGACGTCCAAGCCTCGACCGAGCTGATCACCTTGTCGATCTCGGACGGCTGGCGGGTTGCGGCGATCCTGGTGGGCGCCACGCTGACCGCGACCGTTGCCCTGTTGCGCCTATTCGAGACGACGAGCTGGCGCGGTTTCGTGCTGGCGGTCGCGACGGTCGGCGCGATCGCTTTGCTATTGTGGTTGGCGCGGCCGCTCCTGATCGCGATGGGTCACGGCAGCCTGATTCTGTTCTTTGTCGTCATCGTCGCCGCCTGCGTGGCGATTGGGGTGCCGATCGCCTTTACCTTCGGGATCGCGACGTTCTCGTACTTGGCGCTGACCACCGACCTGCCGCTCGTCATCGTCGTCAATCGGATGGACGACGGCATCTCAAACTTGCTCCTTCTGGCGGTGCCGATGTTCGTCGTGCTCGGTCTGCTGATGGAGATGACCGGGATCGCGCGGGTCATGGTGAACTTTCTCGCGGCGCTGATCGGCCACGTCAAAGGCGGACTGTCGTACGTGTTGCTGGGTGCGATGTACCTGGTTTCGGGGATCTCTGGATCGAAGGCGGCTGATATGGCGGCGGTGGCACCGATCCTGTTCCCGGAGATGCTGCGCCGCGGCGCCTATCCGGGCGAGCTCGCTTCACTGCTCGCCACTTCGAGCGCGATGTCCGAGACGATACCGCCGAGCCTGGTGCTGATCACGATCGGTTCGGTGACCAACATCTCGATCGCCGCCTTGTTCACCGGCGGTCTGCTGCCCGCCTTCGTCGCAGCGCTCGGCCTCGTCGTTGTCGCCTGGTTCCGCTCGCGCAGCGCCGATACCGGGGCCGGCACAAGGGCGCCGATCGCGCTGATGGCCCGCACCTTTGTGATCGCGGTTCCCGGACTCACGCTGCCGTTCGTGATCCGCGCCGCGGTCATCGAGGGGGTGGCAACGGCAACCGAGGTTTCGACCGTCGGCGTCGTCTACACGGCACTCTTGGGCCTCCTCGTCTACCGCCGGTTCGACTGGCGCCGGATCTACCCGATGCTCATCGAGACGGTGTCGCTGACCGGTGCGGTGATGCTGATCATCGGCACCGCGACGGCGATGGCGTGGGCGTTGACGCAGTCCGGGTTTTCGCAATGGCTGGTCTCGGTGATCGCCGGCGTACCGGGCGGCACCGCGGGATTTCTCGCCATCACGATCCTCGCCTTTATCATCCTCGGCAGCGTCCTCGAGGGCCTGCCGGCGATCGTACTGTTCGGCCCGCTGCTCTTCCCGGTGGCGAAGGCCATGGGGGTGCACGAGGTGCACTATGCGATGGTCGTGATCCTGGCGATGGGGATCGGTCTCTTCGCGCCGCCCTTCGGCGTCGGTTATTACGGCGCTTGCGCGATCGGCCGCATCTCGCCGGACGATGCGTTGTGGCGGATCTGGCCCTATATCGGCGCGCTCGTCGTCGCTCTGGCGGTCGTCGCCGCGATCCCCTGGCTATCGATCGGATTTCTCTGATGGAATATGTGACACTCGGCCGGACCGGGCTCAGGGTCAGTGTCGCGGGTCTCGGCTGTGGCGGGTTCAGCCGGCTCGGTCTCGGCTCCGGCAGGAGCGAGGCCGAGGCCGTCGGGCTGATCCGTCAAGCCCTCGACCTCGGGGTCAATCTGTTCGACACGGCCGCCGCTTACGGCACCGAAGCGCTGCTCGGCAAGGCGCTGAAGGCCGTCCCACGCGACCAGGTCGTGATCGCCACCAAGGCGCCGTTCAGCGTCAGCAACCCC
>DATEQL010000215.1:0-2901 GCA_035272665.1 Allostellaceae bacterium | reverse complement strand
CTTGCTCGAGGCCGGGCGCGGTTGCGAGAGCGCTGTCCGGCAAAACCGGCGTCTTGTAGTTCGGCGTCGCTAAGATGGCATCGAACATGCCGTCCTGGCCTCCCTGAAGCCCAGCATTGCTGTTGGCGGTCTGGGCGATCGCCTGTCCTGCCTGAATTGCCGTAACGATCAGCGCAGCCACGAACGCTATCGTATGCGCTGCGCCCCGAAGCCCCATCATCTATACGGCCTGCACTTGACCGACCGTGGCTTGTTGCTTTCGCCGGCGAGCCAGGCAGCGTATTTGCGGGGTCTCTTCGATCAGTGCCCAAACCGACTGGGCGACGCTGTGCCGAAATAGCGAAGTGATCGCGGTGCCGATTTGACCCGTAGCGAGAGCCCGCATGGCATCTGTGGCCGCGACTGGGGCGTGCATCAGCATGCTGGCATTGCGATAGCAGGCCATCATGCAGGGCTCGCGCTGGTCTGGAATTCGGTCGAGGTCGAACCACCAGAACCTCTCGGCTCTCCATCTGAACGTCCTCCCCAAAAGGCCGCAGGATTGAGATTACCATCCTGCCTTTCGCAGCGGTCTCGGCTGCAGGCTTGTATATCTTAATTTTAATTTAAACGACTTCGTTGCGCTCGTCTAGATCCCGGTAGTCCCAAGCCTGTGCTCGGCGTCCCAATCAACGGGCCCGTCCTGACGGACGACAGCGATAGCTTAGGTCGCAGCGTAGCAACGTCGGCAGCGCCCGAGATAAACCTCGAATCCGGGGACAATGCCCCTCGTCTATCTTATCAGCGTGCTCGTGCTGCGTTATCCGGCAACGGCCAGCAACGGAGAGTTTCGATTGGGACGTCTGGCACAGCTTCGGGACTCCCAGCCCAAGACAACCGCACTCAATGCCGTTAGGTTTGGCGAAGTGCGGTCTGATACCGCTTACCGCAGGTTATGCGGCAGCTGTGTAGGTCCTAGGTTGTCCGCGACGCCTTCTAGTCGTACTCTATCCGGCGATTATGTTAACACCGTATAAGGGGAAGGGGGATCATGACGTTCAAGGGATGGACCGTCGCTGCCGGCTTGGTGTTGCTCGCGCCGGGCGCGCCGCACGCCGCCACCGAAGCGAATTTCGGCCCCGCCACCACGGCCGACTTGGTCGAGCTTTGCACTGCGACGCCCGACAATGCGATGGGGACGGCGGCCGTCAATTTCTGCGAGGGCTTTGCGCAGGGCGCGGTCTCGGTGGAAATGCAGAACTTGGCCGCATTCCGCGGATCGAAGTTGTTCTGCATGCCGAATCCTCCGCCGAGTCGCAATGAAGCGCTCAGCGAGTTCGTCAAATGGGCGCGCGCGTCGCCGGATCGCATGTCAGCCACGTCCACCGACGGGTTGTTCCGGTTCCTGAGCGAACGCTATCCCTGTCCGCCATCGCACTGATCAAACCGCTCTGGGGAACGCCATGAACAAGTTACTGCTGCTCGCGGCCGTCGCTCTGCCGGTCGCTGCGTGCGCCGACATGACCCCGACCCAGCAGCGCGCGGTTACGGGCACAGCTGCGGGCGCCGGCATCGGCGCCATCGCCGGCGCGATCGGCGGCAATGCCGGGCTCGGAGCGGCTGCCGGCGCCGGTGCGGGCCTGCTCGGCGGGCTGCTCTTCGATCAGTCCCGGCAGGCCCAGGATAGGGCCTTCCAGCAGGGCGTCGCGGCCGGACGACAGGGACGTTAAGGGACGCACGACCGAGCCGCGGCTCAAGGCCGTCTAGCGGAGGCCGCAATGGCAAGCGCCGTACCAAGGCGTCCTACGATCTGGAAGATGGCGCTCGACGCCGTTTGGGACGGTGGTCCCGGAACCTGCCACTTCGCCATTACCAGCGCCTGCAACGCGCGCTGCGGTTTCTGCAGCTTCGCCCGCGACCAGCTACCCGCGTCGTCGAGGCATTCCGCCACCCTCGCCGAGGCAAAGCTCGCCCGCGACATCCTAAAATGCAACGGCATTGGGTTCGTGCATTTTACGGGGCGGTGAGCCGCTTGTCCACCCGGATTTCACCGCGATGGTCGCTCATGCGGCGCAAATCGGCATGATCACGACATTGGTCACGAATGGCGCGTTGCTGACACAGAAGCGGGTCGACGCATTGGCGGCGGCAGGCCTCGCGTCGGTCTATATTTCGATTGACGCCGCCTCTTGCGCGGCGCGCGACTCGAACCGGGGCCTACCCGGCCTGAGTGCACGCATCCGTCGCGCCAACACCGCATTGAAGCGACATCAAATCCCGAGCAGCGCCTCCGTCGCGATGAGCCGGCTCGTCGATTATCCGGCACTGCCGGAGGCGTTACGGGGTCGCGGCTTCGGCGCGGTCACATTTTCCTACCCGCTGCGAACGCTCCCGTCCTCCTATCTCGCCTGCGCCGAGTCGCCGCTCGTCGACTTCACACTGAGGAGCTGCATGCCTCTTTTGAGGCCGTGAAAGCGTTGGGGAAGCAGTTCCCGGTGCTGAACCCTGTCGCGTCGATCGAGGACATGCAGCGTCACCTGCGCGGTGAGCCGGAGATGTTCGGTTGCCTCCCGGGATGAAAATTCTTCCATTTGGATTGGCATCTGCAGCTCTGGCGATGCCACAACAGGGACCGGCCGCTTTGCGACATCCGAGAGTTCGACGGAACGCAGCGCTTACGCGACGGCTGCACTGCTTGTATGATTGATTGCTATCGCGACGATTGGGTCATGCAGCATGTCGGTGTCGCAGTAAGCGACGGCATGCGCGCGGTGGCGCAGGGAGAGGTCAGGCAGGCCTGGAGCCATTGGGTCGATCGCCGGAACTTGGTCTCCGGCGGGCAGCAACCCGCACCGCAACAGCCTGGTTGCGCGTGCCGTAGCCGATTCCTCGGCCCGGCTGTGACGCCGGCTTCACTCCGGC
>DATEQL010000214.1:0-4535 GCA_035272665.1 Allostellaceae bacterium | reverse complement strand
GCTGTTCCCCAACGAGCGGGATGACACTCCGGGCTGTCTGTCGAATCCGCTGCCCGAGGATGCGACCAATCTCGCCGACAACGGAATCAGCAAAAGCCCAGCCTCCGACTATTCCTCCGACATCGTCAACTTTGCGGCGTTCATGCGCCTCTCGGCGGGACCGGCTCCGGTTCCGGCTACAGCTATGGCCTCGACGACCCTCGGGCAGCAAGCATTCAGCCAGATCGGCTGCAATCTCTGCCACATCCCGCAGCACAGCACGGGCCAGTCGATCTTCACCCATCAGAGTTATGTCACCTTCTCGCCATTCAGCGACTTCGAGCTGCACCACATGGGCATCGGCTTGCAGGACCTGATCAGCCAGGGTCAGGCCGAGGGGGACCAATTCCGCACAGCGCCGCTGTGGGGTGTCGGACAGCGGATCTTCTTCCTGCATGACGGTCGCACAGCCGACTTGCTGCAGGCGATCGAGGCCCATAAGAGCGTCGGCTCGGAGGCAAACACGGTGATCGGCAACTTCAACGCGCTGCCGGCCTCATCACAGCAGGCTATTCTGAACTTCCTGCGCTCGCTCTGACTTTGCCAGTGGGCGACGGCGGGCGGAAGGGGCTGGAGTCGCTCTTTTCCGTTCGCTTTCTAGTCTTACTGCGTCAGTAATCAGGAATTCTAGCCGTCGTGCGGCTCGGCGCATTGCAACAGGGGCATCTCGGGAGGGTTCTGGCGAGGGCTGCGATGAGGCGTCTGATCCTTTGCCCAATCCTCGGGCAGACAGAGCCGATGAGCGACCGGTAAGCGGACATCATGGTTGGCCAGCGACAGCGTAACCGCGACCTTACAGTTATCCTGCGTGCCGAGCTGGCCGCAATATTGCCGGGTCACGCCGACTGAGTGCCGTCGCTTCTTGGGAAAGCCCGTGTCGTCGCTGATCCGGGCCTCGACCGGCCCGCTGCGCTCGATCGCCCGCAGCACCAGCTCGCCCACCCGGGCCAGCATCGCGGCGTCCGACCACGGCGCGTTCCCAACAAAATGAAGCAATGATTGATGCTTCGCGGCGACCTGCCCCACGGGTCAAGCCCGTCGGCTGAAGGCCCACGGCGCCGTCACCGCTCCATCGGCATCAACAGCCCCACGCAGCAATCATGCATCGGCTGCTGTCGATCGGCATGACCCAGCGAGACACCCAGCGCCGCGACATACGCCGCAAATCGCGCTTCACTCCCCTCACTCGATCCGCCGTCCATTCCGGTCCCCCGATCCGGATAAAGATGGGCCCAAATACCCATCTCGCGGTTGTTAGATATACAAATACGTGATCTCGATTTTGTGACTCAGTAAGACTAAGGGTTCGACCTGAAATGAAGCGAGTGTTATTAGTAAGGTATCGTCACCCTCGCGAAAGCGAGGGTCCAGAGAGCCTGCCCCTGGCTATTGCGGGGGTCGTGGGGCATCGGCTTTTGCTGTGTCGAGTGCCGCCTATGGTCTGCTCTACACCTCGATCGGCTGGCGCGGCCTGCTTTGGCTCGGCATTCTGCCGGCATTGACGGTGGTCTATGTGCGCTCTTTCGTCAAAGAACCGCCGGTATGGGTCGAGAACCGGCGGCGGCAGCGCGCGGAAAATCGCGAGGTACGGCTGCCCCTCTTCAGCATCTTCAAACGGAGCATGATCGGCAACACGCTGCTTGCGTGCTGGTGGATGGCCGGCGGTCTAGTGGCCTATTATTCGATTAACGGGATGTTCGCCACACATCTGCAAAAAGACCTGGGGCTCAGCCCGGCATTGATCGCCACGCCGATCATCATCTCCAACGCTGTGCTCTTCCTGTCAAGCGGGGGTTGGGGGTGGCTCGGCGATCGCATCGGCCGACGCTGGACGATGATCATCCCGGGATTATTGGGGATCCCCTGGCGTTCTGGTACATGCTCAGCAATAACTTCACGGTGATCGTGATCGGCTTTGTTCTGATAGGAGCGCTCAACGGGGGCGCCGGCAGCCTGATCCCGTCTTACATGACCGAGCGGTTTCCAACCGAGGTGCGGGCGCCGGCAAGCGCCTTCTGCTATCATCTCGGAACCATCTTTGGCGGCATTGTGCCGCCGGTGATCACCTATTTCGCCGTCAACCACAATATGGGGTTTTCGATCCCGATGCTGGTCGGCCTCATCACTGGGGCGGGCAGCTGGTGCCTGGCGCTCTTCCTCGGCCCCGAGACGAGGGGTAAGGAAATGGTGCCGGATCTGGTGCTGGCCTGAGCCATCCGGTCGGCGCCGAGGCGGCCGCTCGCGATTACGGCTCCAGCGGAAAATGATCCTCAACATCGGTGACGCCCGGGGCTGACCAAGAGGCCTGCTCAGCCAGGGAGCGCTCGCACTAGCTGTGACTCGGCTTCTACCCCCTCGCCCGCCAGCGCGCCTATCTCGGCAGCACGAGCCCGACAAAGGCGACCATAATCGCTAAGCCCGATGAGGAGGAGCTGGATCTCGCTCGCCGGGTCCATCGACGGCGCCCTGTACGCACGCCACCCATACATTAGAATGAGTCAAAATGCTTAAGCGCGATGATAAGAACCGCTTGCTTGTTGGGATCGGCAAAGCGCAGCACCTCTTGCTCGATTTGGGTTGCAAGCTCGCGGCGGAGTAGGCAGTTGTAGGAGGCGGAGGAATCGCGGCAGTCGTTGTCGAACTCCGCCAGGATTTTGCGCAGCTTTGCTTTCCAACCGGCATCCCCCGCCGACCGTATTGCCAGCCCGAGGATCTGGCCGTGATATCGCCCGTAAAGCATTGCCGTCATCCCCGGTTCCTTGCGAAGTGCGCGGACGCCGCAATCGCTCGCTGCGGCGACGGCGTTCCTGTCAGGCACAAGATTTCGCAGAAGCCATCTAGAATGATCCGTTACCATGCATGATCGATGGTCCAGATATCATATGTCAAGAGAGATACTGCAAATTTGTCCAAGAGGGCATGTTCTGTCGTCTACGTGAACCGGGGGAAGGCGATCCGGGAGGCGAGGTCTGGGAATAGCTTATGGATTGAGCGACCTGGGCGGGTCTGTTGCCGCCGCGGCGAGCATCGTCTTCCGGGCCATCACCGATCCATCTCCTTGCCGCGCTGCTTGCGCTCACCGAACCCCACGGTGTTGGGGGACGGCGATCGTAAGGACGGATATTCAGGAGATTGCAGTTTTGATGCTTGAAACATGAGCAGTCAATCAGGCATGATATTTGAAATTTGTGTTGGAGAGCGACATTGCTCACTGCAGCCCAATTGAAGGCGGCTCGAGCCCTTGTAGGTATGGAGCAAAAAGCGCTGGCGCAGGCATCGGGGGTATCGCTTCCGACCATTCAGCGCATGGAAGCAAGCAACGGTACCGTCCGCGGCGTAATAGAGAGTCTGACGAAGGTCATGGCCGCCCTTGAGGCTTCCGGTGTTGAGTTCATCAACGAAGGCGCGGCCAGTTCCGGGGGCGGCCGCGGAGTGCGCTTGCGCAAGCGCCCGGAATAAGTCGCAGGCCTCAGTGGTCATGCGCCGGCCCGGCTCGTCATTCTTAACACGGTCTCCTCAGCTTGCGAGTGACCCCACTCAAATCCACATCGGCCCCGAGTCATGCGCGGGCCGCCGTGAGGCCGTTCGTGAAGCGTTGACAGGGGAGCGTGCAGGCCAGCCATTGAGCCGCGAAAACAGCGACGGGCGGGCCAGCTAGAGGGTGTCGCGGAGCAGCCATCCCGGCAGGTTGTCGGAGAGGCGCGCGTTAGGACCGCCCTCCCTCGGCGACGTGGTGGTGCACACGACCCCGATCGCCGTCCCGGCCTCCCCGACGATCGGCGAGCCCGCCATCCCGGCGTGGACGCGCTCGGCGGCGTGGGTGATCCACAGCGGCCCGCCGAAATGGCGGAAGGTGCAGGAGAACCACCGGCCGTCGAGCGATAGCAGCCGG
This sequence comes from Allostellaceae bacterium, assembly GCA_035272665.1. Taxonomy (GTDB): domain Bacteria; phylum Pseudomonadota; class Alphaproteobacteria; order ATCC43930; family CGMCC-115725; genus AP-15. The sequence goes on along the minus strand of DATEQL010000214.1, from coordinate 604 downwards.
GCCGGTCCCCAGAAATTCACCGGGTGCCGGACGGAATCGCCGAACGACAGCGCCGTCGCCGTCCCCATCAGCGCCTTGTAATCATCGGCGTGTGGATTGTCGGGCGAACCGAGCACCGCGATGTCGGCGATCGGATCGACGAAGCGACACACCGCCCACGCGCGGGGCTCCTCCCCACGGCGGGCGAGGAGCGGCCCGTAGGTGCGCGCCTCGAGCCCGAAAGAGGGCAGGGCCGGCGGGAGGAACGGCAGGCAGTGCGCGGCCGTGATGACGAGGCGCTCGCCCGCACCCTCGACGACGAAGCCGCGTCCGTGACCAACGGTGATGACACCTGATTTCAGCCTCTCGATAATCATGGTTTTCTGCTCCTCCAGCACGAGGCAAAGCGTCCCCAAAATGTCTTCGCGGAGTGCGTCGCCACTTGAACTTGTATCCTCCAACGCGAAGCCGACCTGGTTTCGCGCTAGTACCTAGTTGCATAAGTTAGCGAATATGTTAATCTACCGGAATGAGGGCGGCGGAAGTGGCGTTGACGGACGAGCAGCGTGCGACGCTGCGATCGTGGTTGGCCGCTGGGAAGACTGAGCGGCGCCTGGCGGTCCGA
>DATEQL010000213.1:0-2459 GCA_035272665.1 Allostellaceae bacterium | reverse complement strand
TTCCTCAACAGTTATCAGGCGCGCGCGCAGTATTTCGCCGATACGCTCGGCATCGGCTTCGCCCAGGGCAAGACCATGTTGTGGCGGCGCTCCGACCTCGAGGCGGCCGGCGGCATCCGCGCGCTCGGCGCGGAAGTCGCGGAGGATGCCGCGAGCACCAAGGTCGTGCGCGCGGCGGGCCTGCGGGTGCGCCTCGTCGACGGACCGTTCGAGCAGCCGCTGGGACAGCGCAGCTTCAAGGAAGTGTGGCGCCGGCAGACCCGCTGGGCTCGGCTGCGCCGTGCCGGCTTTCCGCTGTTCTTCGTGCCGGAGATATTCGGCGGCGCGGTGCTGCCGCTCTCCGCCGCCGGCTACGTCGCCCATGGCGTCGGTCTGCCCGTCGTCGGCACGGTGACGGCGCTCACGCTCGCCTGGTACGGCCTCGAGACGGCGCTGGTATGGGCGGTGCGCTGGCATCTCACGCCGCTGTTTCCGTTCTACGCGATGCTGCGCGACCTGCTGCTGCCGGGACTGTGGATCGATGCCTGGGTCGGGACCGAGTTCGTGTGGCGCGGCAACGCCATGAGCGTCGCCGCCGACAGCCCGACCGCGTGAGGCGTGCCGGGACGTTTTTCGCTCACGCTGACACACGCTTCGCTGTCATCGCCCGGCTCGACCGGGCGATCCAGTAAACACCGACCGTGCGTACTAGATTGCCCGGTCAAGCCCACGGCTGTCCGGCACGATCTGTGCTTGATGAAGTGCACGGCATTGATTCTACTCGGTTCCAGTTGGTTGCGAATCATCTGGACACGAAAAAGGATCGACACCGTGCCGCACCAGAATATCGTTTTTCATGGCGTTCTGAAGCAGATTCCATGGGCGACTTTCGATCGGCTCGTGACGGAGCACAATGCTGATTGGGATGAGCGCGTGGTGAAGACCAGGGCGCATCTGATCGCGATGCTGCTGGCGCAATTTTGCGGGGCACGCAGTCTGCGCGAGATCGAAACCAACCTGAAAAGCCACGCCGGCAAGCTCTATCATCTCGGCGGCGACGCGGTATCGCGGTCGGCGCTGTCGAGCGCGAATGCGTCGCGTCCCGCGGAGTTCTTCGCAGACTTGCTTGCGGCCCTGATGAAATCGTTGCAGGCCGGCTACCGACGCAAAATCGGCGATTGCGTCCGTCTGGTCGATTCGACCAGCGTGCAGCTGAGCAATCTGAGCGGCCATTGGGCGACGTTTTCGGCAGGCGTCTGCGGCGCCAAAGCGCACATCGTCTACGATCCCGATGCCGACCAGCCGCTCTATCTCATGGTGACGCCTTCCAACGTCAACGACATCACGGCCGCCAAGCAGATGCCCATCGAGGCGGGCGCGACCTACGTTTTCGACCTCGGCTACTACGACTACGGCTGGTGGGCGATGCTCGACCAGGCGGGCTGCCGGATCGTCACGCGGCTCAAATCCAACACCCCCTTCAAGATCGTGGAGGATCGGCCGGTGGTGCCGGAGTCCTCGATCCTGAACGATCGGACCGGATACCTCCCCGAGCGGCTCGCCGCGTCGCGCCGCAACCCGATGCCGGGTCTCGTGCGCGAAGTTCGGGTCGTGATCGAGACCGGCAAGGTGCTGCGCATCTTCACCAATGATCTGACCGCGAGCGCACAGGAAATCGCCGACCTGTACAAGCGTCGGTGGGCCATCGAACTGTTCTTTCGATGGGTCAAGCAGACGCTGAAAATCGGCCACTTCTTCGGAACCTCGGAAAACGCCGTCCGCATTCAGATCGCGATCGCGCTGATCGCCTTCGTGCTGCTGCGCCTGGCCCACGACGCCGACAAGATCGTCGCCAGCCCGCTCGCCTTTGCCAGGCTCATCCGAACCAACCTGATGCAGCGGCGGTCGATCGCCGAACTTCTCAAACCCCCGCCGAAGCTGGAGCCGAAACAGCCCACATTCGACTTCGGACCCTATGCGACCCGTGAGGCACGACGCCGACGCGATGCGCGCGCCACCATGAACACTTCGGTCCCAATGGGAGAGGCGGCATGATAAGCACAAACCGTGCCGGACAGCCGTGGGTCAAGCCGGGCAATGACAGCACAGCGTAATAGTAAGGTGCACTAACGCGCCGCCCCCGGCCTGGTGTGCAACCCGCACTCCTTCTTGCCTTCGTCTTCCCACCACCAGCGGCCGGCGCGTTCCGGCTCGCCGGGGCGGATCGCGCGGGTGCAGGGGGCGCAGCCGGTGGAGACGAAGCCCTTCTCGTGCAGCGGATTGGTGGGGACATCATGGGCGACGGCGAAGGTCCGTACCGCCTCACGGGTCCAGTCGTAGAGCGGGCTGAATTTGAGGACGCCGCGGTCGCGGGCGGCAGCAACGAGCCGGACCGATCCGCGATGGGGCGACTGGTCGGCGCGCAGCCCGGTGATCCAGGCCGCGGCACCGGCCAGCGCACGCTCGAGCGGCTCGACCTT
>DATEQL010000212.1:0-2702 GCA_035272665.1 Allostellaceae bacterium | reverse complement strand
GCTGACCGCGACCCAGCCGGCGGAAGCCGCGAAGATCGACGCGGTGCCCAAGTGGGATCTCTTCGACAAGCCTGGCTTTACGATGCCGTTCAATGTCGCCGGCTATCCGGCGATCTCGGTCTGCGCGGGCTTCGGCGCCGGCGGCCTTCCGGTGGCGGTCCAGCTCGTCGGCAAGCCGTTCCAGGAGCCGATCCTATTCGGCGTCGCCGACGCCTTCGAGAAGGCGACCCCGTACCGCAGCCAACGCCCAGCGCTCGTCTCCACCCGCACCGCGGCCTGACCCGCGCGGAGTTCGTCATGGCCGGACCTGATCATGACCTGATCCGGCCACCAGCCCGCGCTCCGCAAAATGGGGCGCAAAATACGCAAAATGGGGTCAGAGTCGATTTCATCCCGTGGTACGGTTAGCACGACCGTTCTGCCGGGGCTCCAGTGCCAAAGATCGCGATCTCCTATCGCCGTGCCGATACCGATGTGATGGCGGGCCGTATTCGAGATCGCCTCGCCGTCCATTATGGCGAGGATGCGATCTTCATGGACATAGATAATATTCCGTTTGGCGAGGACTTTCGCGCCCACATCTTTGAAGCAATTGTTCAGAGTGACATCCTATTGGTCATTGTCGGCCAACGCTGGCTCGGTACCAGCAGAGGCGGCAGCAAAAAAATAGATGACGAGACTGATTTCGTCCGTCTCGAGCTGGAGACGGCGATAAGCAATGCCGTCCCGATCATCCCCGTCCTGGCCGGCTCGGCCAGGATGCCGCACCTGCGCAGCTTCCCAAAAAACCTGAAGAATGTTGCCTTCCTTAATGCCGCACCGGTTTGCACCGGAGCTGGTTGTGATCCCCGTGGGCGAGTTCATGATGGGCTCGCCCAAGGGCGAGGAAGGGCGCTTTGATGACGAGGAACCCCAGCATTGGGTGACCATCGGCCGGCGTTTTGCGATCGGGCGATATCCGGTGACCTTTGACGAATACGACCGGTTTTGCGAAGCGATGGGGCGGGGAGAAGCCCGGCGACGAAGGCAGGGGGCGCGGGCGGGCGGCCGGTCATCAATGTCAGCCGCGACGATGCTCAGGTCTACATCGCCTGGCTGTCGCATGAGATCGGGCAAGCCTATCGGCTCCCCTCGGAAGCGGAATGGGAATATGCCTGCCGCGCCGGCACTCCGAGCCGGTATTCGTTTGGCGACGCGATTACCCCAGGAAATACCAATTACGACGGTTCGGATTTGGGCCATACCAGCGAAGTCGGCGCCTACTCGGCAAACCCCTGGGGTCTCCATGACATGCACGGCAACGTCTGGGAGTGGGTCGTGGATGATTGGCACGCAAGCTACCAGGCCGCGCCGATGGATGGATCAGTGTGGAAGGATGCGGGAGCAGCCCGCAATCCCCGCCGTTGCGTGTTGCGCGGCGGCTCCTGGTTCGGCGATTCGAGGCGCTGCGGGTCCGCCTACCGCCGAGGGGCGTCGCCTCTGTCAACCGGAACGGCTACGTCGGGTTCCGAGTCGCCCGAACACTTTCTTAATTCTTGAACCTTGACTTCTTTACTTCTTGGGTCGAGGCGAAGCCCTGGTTCGTGTGTGGCGGCATACCGGCCCCGACTATGGGGGACCCATCCCCTACCTCTCCGTCGGGACTCCAACGGTGATCGATCTGGATGCGGCACCAGGAGCGTGAGGAGTAGAGCGCAGCCTGATCGGCGTAGGGGTCTCGCCGAATTCAGAAATCCTTGTGAGTTATTTTCGGAGGATTTCTCGTCAATTTGACGAGAAAATGCCCATTACCTGAAGGATGAAGCGGACCCGGATTTGACACCAGCGGGATAGTCGGAACGCGAGCCGTCTCTCCATACTAGACGGCGCGGATGATGGAGGGGACGAGACGGAAAGATCGATGCGGCGCTGAAGGCGAAGATCGCCTCGGAGGCGCTGCGAGAGCAGCCGAGCGTTGCCGACCTGGCCTAGCGATACGAGGTGCACCCAAGCCAGATGTACCCCGGAAGAAGCAGCTTCAGGAGCGGGCTGGGGCGGGCGTTCGACGCTGGCATCGGGTGAGATGCCGAGGACATAGAGGAGCGGGAGATCGAGAAGCTACACGCCAAAATCGGCCAGCCGCCCCTGGAGCGGGATTTTTTGGCCAGGAGGTCCGGCAGATGAGCGCTCCGGACCGCAGAGCGCTCGTTGATCGCGACTGCCGCTGGTCTTGCTGAATGCCGGCGTAGGAGGTGCGCTACAAGGTTGTGAGCTACCCCGGAGAGCAGCGTCAGTTAAGCTGTCGTACGCGCCCGCAGAAGGCCGGCGGCCGCCGACGCCCAGCCCGATATTGGGGCCAGAATGCTGGTGTTGCTTGTTGCTTCCGACTGAGCTCTTCGTAGTGGAAAGGTAGCTCGCACCCACCATACGAATGCGGAAAGATCTTCTGGGGACAATTTCTTGACTGTCTCCATCGCGGTGGCGAGCTCAGCGCTCATCGCCTCCGGCTTGGGCTCGTCGGCCGGAACTGCCGCAGACGGTTCCGTCGGCGGGGGTAATGGTGCTTCCTCGGAATGTGTTGCGTGATCCCGCAGGGCACGTATCGGATCATCCGCACGCGTTGCCTTCAGCAGCGCTACCTGGTTGTCGTCGAGACCGAGCGCTTTGGCCTCAGCCTTTGCCCCATCAGGCAGAGCGGCAATCCGCTCGGAACGGCGTGCATC
>DATEQL010000211.1:0-2884 GCA_035272665.1 Allostellaceae bacterium | reverse complement strand
GGAACATGTTCATCGCCTCGGACTGATCGACGAGCCGCAGGCATTCCTCGATCGGCAGGCCGAGCCGCTGCCAGACCTCGAGCTGGTTGAAGCGGTCGCGCATGTGCCAGCACGAGGCGACGACGAACTCCTCGCGCTCGTGGCGCTCGGCGTCGCTGAGCTGCGGGTAATAGTCGCGCAACGCGATCCGGCCAAAGGCGACATGCCGCGCCTCGTCCTGCATGACGTAGGCGTTGACGGCGGCGGCGAGCGGGTTCTTCGACTGGTCGCGAATCCGCTGAAACGCCGCCAATGCCAACCCCTCGATCAGGATCTGCATGGTCAGATAGGTCATGTCCCAGCGGCTGTCGCTGAGCCCCTGGTCGAGGAGGCTCTTGAGACCGTGGGTGATCGGGTAGGCGAGCTCGAACTTTTCGTGCAAGAGCCGCGAATAGGCCTCGACATGGCGCGCTTCGTCCATCACCTGGGTCGCGGCGTAGAATTTGGAATCGAGGTCCGGCACGGTCTGCACGATCTTGGCGGTGGCGATCAAGGCACCCTGCTCGCCGTGCATGAACTGCGAGATCTGCGAAGCCTGCAGGTGATGCCGCACCTGGCGCCGCTCTGCCTCGGTCATCCGGTTCCAGACGTCGGTGCCGAAGATCGGGATCACCCGGTCGTCCATCATCATCGGGTTCTCGGGATCGAGGTCGAGCGACCAGTCGATGCGTTGCGCGGCGTCCCATTGCTGCGTCTTGCCCTTGGCGTAGAGCTGCAGCAGCGCCGCGCGTGAATCGTCGTATTCCCAGGTGAAGCAGGTTTCGGTTTTGCCGTCGAACTTCCATTCGGTCAGCTCGACCGGCAACGCGTAGCGATACATCGTCGACATCGCAACCTCTCCCGGGAACCGCAGGCCAAATATATGGGCCGCACCGAGCCATGCTTTCAAGGCGTCCCTGGCATCACCTTGAAATCGTAGTTCGGCACATATCTTGCGTGGTAACATTACGAACGTCGCAGAGAGACAACGGAGGACCTGGCGAGCGGGTTAACAGTTGCCGTTATGTTGTTTAATTCGCCGATATTCTTGTTCGTCTTTCTGCCGGCCACGGTGGGCTCGTACATTGTGCTGCGCCAGTTCGCCGGCCCACGCGCGGTGCTGGGGCTGCTGCTCGGTGCCTCGCTGCTGTTCTATGGCTGGTGGAACCCGGTTTACCTGCCGTTGCTCGGCGGCATTGCCGTATTCAATTTTATTGTCGCCCGGGGGATCACGGCGCAGCGCCGTGCCGACCGCGCCGGGCGGGTCCGCCTGCTGCTGATCTTCGGCATCGCCGTCGATGTCCTGATGCTCGGCTACTACAAATACACCGATTTCCTGATCGACACCGCCAACACCGTGCTGCAGACCGATTTTATGCTGCAGCACATCTTATTGCCGCTCGGCATTTCGTTCTTCACGTTTCAGAAGATCGCCTATCTGGTCGATTCCAGCCGCGGCCAGGTCGCCGACCACGACTTCCTCGAATATTGCTTCTTCGTGATGTTCTTTCCGCAGCTCCTTGCCGGGCCGATCACCCACCACAGCGAGATTTTTTCGCAGATCAAAGGCCCGTTTGCGTTCGCGGTCAAGCCGAGCAACTTCATGCTCGGGCTGACGATCTTTGTGATCGGGCTGTTCAAGAAGGTGGTTCTGGCCGACAATTTCGCGCCTATGGTGTCGCACGTCTACGATATGGCCGCCGCCGGCCAGACGCTCGACTTCTTCACCGCCTGGCAGGGGGCGATCGCCTTCAAGTTCCAGCTCTATTTCGACTTCTCGGGGTATTCGGAGATGGCGCTCGGCGCGGCGCGCCTGTTCGGGGTCCAGCTGCCGCTCAACTTCAACTCGCCGCTGCGGGCGCTCAACGTCGTCGACTATTGGCGGCGCTGGCACATGACATTGTCGCGCTGGCTGCGCGACTACATCTACATCCCGCTCGGCGGTAGCCGCTGCAGCACCGGTCGGCTCTATTTCAACCTGATGGTGACGATGGCGCTGTCCGGGTTGTGGCACGGCGCGGCCTGGCATTTCGCGTTATGGGGCTCGCTGCAGGGCGGCGCCATGGTCATGAACCATGCCTGGCGCAGCGTCTGGCGGCCGATCAACGCGTGGTGGTCGAACACCGTGGCCCGGTTTGTGACGTTCTTCGGACTGACGATGTTGCTGGTAACGCACCGCGCACCGTCGATGGACGTGGCCATGCGGGTGTTCCACGGCATGTTCAACCTGCCCCATCCATGGCAAAGTGGCCTTGGCCCCTTGGCCGCCGGGCTCGGCTGGCTCGGGGTTCACTTCGACGGACCGCCGGTCTCCGCCGATCAGCAATGGCTCGTGCTGTGGCTGATCTTTTGGCTGGCGGTCGTGTGGTTTCTGCCGAATACGCAGCAGATGCTCGCCCGCTGGCATCCCGCCTTCAACTACGGAGTGGCCGAGCGGCAACGCGATCCGCCGCTGCTCGAGCGGGCGCCCGCGGTGGCGCGGCTCTTGCCGTGGCGGCTGGAATGGCGCCCGAACGCCGCCGCCGCGATAGTCGTCGGATTGCTCGCCGCCCTCGCCTTCCTCAACCTTCACCACGTCAGCGAATTCCTGTACTTTAAGTACTGAGCGCCCGGCCTGCTGTCGCGGGGATGAGAGGCGCTGCTGGTTGGAAGACAGGGAGGAGAGGCATGGTGGTGATGTCCAAACGGCGGTTCCGCATCTATGGCGCTTGGTTGGCGGGGACGGTCGGCCTAATTGTCGCCGTCTGCTTCACCGTCAATTGTCTGGTCGATCCCCTCTGGTATCTGAGGGGGAATGTTCTGACGGGCATCAATTATCCGTTCAACGAGCGCCTGGCCACGGTCATCCGGTTCTTGCCGCGGCTCG
>DATEQL010000210.1:0-5558 GCA_035272665.1 Allostellaceae bacterium | reverse complement strand
GGCAAAGCGCGAGGTCGCGGCCCTGGTCTGCGCGGCGGGACTTCCGCTGACCGTCAACGCGGTCGTTCACCGGCAGAATCTCGAGCATCTCGGCGACATCATCGATCTCGCCGTAATACTCGGCGCCGACCGGCTCGAAGTCGCCCACGTCCAGTACTACGGCTGGGCATTGGCGAACCGGGCGGCGCTGCTGCCAAGCCGGGAGCAGCTCGACACCGCGACCGCGACCGTCGAGGCCGCGCGCGACCGTCTCGCGGGCCGACTGGTCATCGACTACGTCGTGCCGGACTATTACGCCCATCGCCCGAAAGCCTGCATGGGCGGCTGGGGCCGGCGCTTCCTAAACATCACGCCGGCGGGCAAAGTGCTGCCGTGCCATGCGGCGGAGACCCTGCCGGGTTTGGGCTTTCCGACCGTCGCCGAGGCGAGCCTCACGGAGATCTGGTACCACTCCCCGGTTTTCGCTCGTTTCCGCGGCACGGCTTGGATGGCCGAGCCCTGCCGCTCTTGCGAGCGGCGCGAGATCGACTGGGGCGGTTGCCGCTGCCAGGCCTTCGCGCTGACCGGCGACGCCGCCCGCACCGATCCCGCCTGCGCGCTGTCCCCAGATCACGGACTGCTTGCCGCCGCGCGCCACAGTGCCAAGGAGGCGGCGCCCGATTTCGTCCATCGCCGACATCCGGCTGTGCCGCAGAGACCGTCCGAGCGCGTATCGTGATCGACTTCTCTGACCGCACCCGAGCGTCAAAGCGAGAAGCCTCAATCCACCGCGAATACCCACACCGAGCCGCCTTGCGGCACGTCGGGGAACTCCCATGGCCGTTCGAGGTTCAGCCGGGCCTGCATACGGGCCGCATCGACCCCCCACCCTGATTGCACCGCTATATATTGCTTGCCGTCGACCTGGAAGGAAACCGGGACACCGTTCACCCCCGACCCGGTGCGGAATTCCCAGAGAATCTTGCCGTTCGTGGCGTCGAAGGCGCGGAAGTAGCGGTCATTGGTGCCGCCCATGAAAAGCACACCACCGGCCGTCGCCAGCACCGGCCCCCAAAGCTGGGAATTGGCGAATGGATGGCTCCAGACCTTTTGGCCCGTGTCAAGGTTCCAGGCCTGCAGCTCACCGATATAATCGGCGCCCTTGGTAACCCAGAAAATCGAATTTGCCGGAGCGATTCCGGTAAAGCGCTGCCCCGGGGTATAGGTGACCGGATCGCCAGTGAGCGCCGCGCAGAGGTTCTCGTTGGCCGGAATGTATAGCAGCCGCGTTTTCGGACTATAGGCCACCGGAGGCCAATCCTTACCGCCCCAGGTGCCCGGGCAAAATTCGGCCTTCTTGCCGGTCCCAGGCTGACGCACAGGGTCGACATCCGGTCGCCCGGTCTTCGGGTCGAGACCCTTGAATACGTTTTGCTTCACGAACGGCTCGCCGTCGATGAAGTTGATCTTGTCGGCAGTGCGCTCGAGCCTCCACAAATAGCCGTCGCGGGCAGCGTAGGCGAGGCCCTTAATGGTCCTGCCGTCACGCTGGTAGTCGACCAGGATCGGCGGGTTTACCTCGTCCCAGTCCCATGAGTCGTTCGGGTGGTATTGGAAATAGCCCTTGATCTTCCCGGTCGACGCGTCGAGGGCGATGGTCGACGCCGTGAACAGATTGTCGCCCGGACGCTGGTCGCCCATCCACGGACCGCCATTGCCGGTGCCCCAAAAAGCCAAATTGGTTGCGGGATCGTATGCGCCGGTGATCCACACCGCCCCGCCGCCGGTCTTCCATTGGTCGCCTTTGGGCCACGTCTCGCTGCCCTGCTCGCCGGGGGCCGGTACCGTATAAGTCTTCCACGCCGGCTTGCCGGTCTCGGCATCGAACGCCGCGACAAAACCGCGAACGCCGAGCTCGCCGCCCGAGACGCCGACCATTACCTTGCCGTCGGCCACGAGCGGCGCCAATGACATGTAGTACCCATGCGTATAGTCCTCGACCGTGGCGTTCCATAGCTCCTTGCCGGTCTTGGCATCGAGGGTCACGAGCACTGCGTCGGCCGCGGCGAAATAGATCTTGTCGCCGAGCAGTCCAACCCCGCGGCTCGTCGGATGGAGGAGCAGAATATCCTCAGGGATCGGCCTCTTGAAGCGCCACAAGAGGTCCCCCTTTTTGGCGTCGATCGCCAACACCTGGTTCCCCGGCGTGGCGACGAACATTATCCCGTTATTGACGATAGGCGGTGCTTGGTGGCCTTCGATTTGACCGGTCTGCAAGGTCCACACCGGTTTGAGCCGGCCGACATTTTCGGTCGTGATCTGCGACAGAGGGCTGTAACCCCAGCCGTCATAGGTGCGGCGGTACATTAGCCAGTCACCGTCCTCCGGCTGCTTGAGCCGCTCCGCGGTGACCGGCTTGTAGCTTTGCAATATGGGAGGTACCGGGCGCGGGGTCTGCGGCGTCGGCAACGGCGGCAGCGGCTGCTGTGCCGAAGCTGTCGCGGCAGACAATGCCAACGCCAGCGCGCTTGCCGCGATCGCATGGAGGCAGTATTTTTCTGGCACGGCGTCTCTCCTCGATTTTGTGAGATTACATTTGTTGGAACCCGGCCCGGCCGGTGAAGGGCTTGGCAACGACCAGCCGTCCGTCGGCGATCCTCAATGGCAGCGCCGGTAGGCGGCGCGGGGCCGGGCCGCTGACCACCTTCGCCCCTTCCATCGGATCGTACACCGAGTTATGGCACGGGCATTCCAGCAGCCGGCGATCCGGGTGCCAGTTCACGACATCGCACCCGGTGTGCGTACAGACGGCCGAGTAGGCGACGACCCCTTCAGCCGCATGGTCCCTGGTTTCTGGATCGAAACCCTCAGGATCGAGGCGCAGCAGCAGCACTTTGTTGAGCCGCGAGCCGCTGCGCACGGTGTTGCTTTCCGGATCCATCGGCCAAGCCATGATCGGCTTGCCGCCGAGGGGCAAGTCATCCGGCTTCAACGGCTCGATGGCAATGGAGGAGCCGACGGAAACGAGGACATCGCCTTCCCGCGGTCGCTCGCGCGTTGCATCGGTTTGCCCGCAAGCCAAACGGGGGACGAGAGCGGCGCAGAGCCCCAGTTCGAGCGCTGCTCGTCGACCGATCCGGCGGACAGCGTACTGGGTTTCGTGATCCAACCCTTCCCCCACAAACACGTATACCCCTGGTGCCACCCACCCTCACTGGGCGAGGAAGTCTCGCCCAGTGAGGGTTCGTCAGGTCGCCAGCTGGTCGCCAATCGGCAGCCGCCGGATGCGCTTGCCGGTCGCTGCGAAGATGGCGTTGCACAGCGCCGGCGCAAACGGCGGGACGCCTGGCTCGCCGACGCCGCTCGACGGTACATCGATCCCGTTGGGGACGATGTGCACATGCGTGATCGGCGGCGATTCGTCGATACGAATGACCTGGAAGCCGTCGAAATTGCTTTGCTCGACGCGTCCGTTCTTGAAGCTGATCTCGCCGTAGCGCGCGAGGCTCAAGCCCATCACTGCGGCTCCTTCGATCTGCGAGTAGATGCGCTCCGGATTGGCGGCAAAGCCGCAATCGATGGCGGTGTCGACGCGCGGCACAGATAGCCCGCCTTTCTCGTCCACCGCGACCTCGACGACGGTGGCGACGTAGCTCAGGAAGCTGCGATGCACGGCGATGCCTTGGCCGTGGCGCGGCGGCAGCTTTCTGCCCCACTCTGCTTTATCGGCGACAAGCTCAACGGCGCGCCGCAGCCGCGCCGTGTCGATCGGGTAGGTCTCGAACGGATCGCCATAATTGGGGAACGCCTCGACGTTCTGCGACTTGCGGGGATCGACGATGCGCGGCGGCCCGATCAGTTCGAGCAGCACCTCCTTGGGATCGCGGCCCATGGCATGGGCAAGCTCGGCGGCAAACGACTGCACCGCAAAGCCGTGTGGAATGTTCGACACGGAGCGGAACCAACCGATCCGCGTATGCGCCTCGGCTTCGCCGTTCTCGCAACGCAAGTTGGGAATGTCGAAGGGCACGTCGATGAGGCCCATGCCGAGCTCCCCCGCCGATTCGTGCTTTGGATCGGCAGTGAATATTGCGGCGATAGTCGGCGCGACGCTGCGGTGGCGCCAAGCGACGACGCGTCCCTGCTGGTCGAGCCCGGCATCGATACGTTCGAGCGAGACCGTGTGGAGATAGTCGTGCTGGATGTCGTCCTCGCGCGTCCAGACAACCTTGACCGGCGCACCGCCCATCTCCCGGGACAGCAGCGCCGCCTCGAGCACGAAGTCGCATTTCGACTTTCGTCCGAAGCCGCCGCCGAGCAGGGTGACGTTGACAGTCACATCCTCGCGCTTGAGGCCGAGCTTTTGAGCCAGCTCCTCTTGCGTGTTGCCGGGGCTTTGCACCGCCGCCCAGGCCTCGCATTTGCCGTCGGCGACGCGCACGGTGGCGCTCGGTGGCTCCATCGACGCGTGGGCGAGATGCGGGATGTAGTACTCGGCCGAGACGGTCTTCGCCGCCGATGCGAGCGCCTTGTCGGCGTCGCCGTCGTTGCGTACGACCTTGCATGGCTTACTCGCAGTCTCTTCGAGCTGGGCCTTGTAGGCGGCCGAATCATATGCGCCATGGGGACCGTCGTCCCAATTGATCTTGAGCGCGTCGCGCCCTTGGATCGCCGCCCAGGTATTGCGCGCGATCACCGCAACCCCGCCCAGCGGCTGGAATTTCGCCGGCGGCGGCGTTCCCTCGATGACGACGATCTTCTCGACCCCGGGCACCTTCATCGCCGCCGTGCCGTCGTAAGATGCGAGCTTGCCGCCCAGCACCGCGGGCCGCGCGATCGCAGCGTATTTCATCCCCGGCTGCTTGGCGTCGATCCCGTAGACGGCGCGACCCGTGGTGATGTCGAAGAGGTCGACGATCTGGACGTTCCCCTTGCCGAGATAACGGAAGGAGGCTTCGTCCTTGAGCTTGATCTGATCAGGGGATGGCGTCGGCAACGCGCTCGCCGCGGCGGCCAGATCACCATAGCCGAGCTTGCGGCCCGAGGATTTGTGGACGACCTCGTGGTTTTGCGTCTGGACCTCGGCGACATCAACGCCCCAACGCTGGGCTGCTGCGGTTTCGAGCATCAGTCGCGCCGCCGCACCGCATTGGCGCATCGGCTGGATGAAATGGCGCATGCTGCGGGAGCCGTCGGTGTTCTGGTTGCCGTATTTCTTTTCATCGCCCGGCGACTGCTTGACACGCACGCGCGACCAGTCAGCGTCGAGCTCCTCGGCGACCACCATTGGCAGACTGGTGCGTGAGCCGGTCCCCATCTCGGCGCGGTGCGCGACGATCGTCACCAGGCCGCTGGGATCGATCGAGACGAAGACATGCGGGTCGGTTACGACCCCGCCCGGCATCTTCTCCGCGCCGGTGGCGTAGGCGGCGAGCGCAGCGCGAGCCGGCAGGAACTCGGCGGCGACGACGAGGCCGCCGGTGGCGATGATTCCCTTTAGAAAGCCGCGGCGGCTGACATTCTCGATGGTGACGTGGACGGGGGTCATGTCACGCTCCTGTGGCGGCCGCCCTGATGGC
>DATEQL010000209.1:0-4928 GCA_035272665.1 Allostellaceae bacterium | reverse complement strand
GCGCGCTGAGATAGGCGCGCCATGTGCGCCTTCCGGCCCCGACGGCCTGCGCCAGCTGTTGACAGATCCGATCCGCCCCCTCCAGGCCGCCGAGATCGGCACCCTTGCCGGACCCGGCGCTGGTCACAAAGAAACTCATATTTGCTTGCTGCGCAGAGGAGCCGCTCGCCGCGAGCACAAGCAATCCCGATAACGCAAAGGCCGACAAACGCATCGTTGAGTTCATTTCATCCTCCCATTGATCATCCGCGAACCAGTCCGCCGTCGATCGGGATCACCGCTCTCGACACATAGTCCGAAAGGTCGGTAGAGAGGAACTCGACGACCTTGGCGCAATCCCTCCACCGTGCCGAGGCGGCGCAGCGCCACTTGTTCGGTCCGGTCTCGATTGCTGCTGGCGCTGCCCGGGATCACCGTCTGCATGATCCGCCCGGTGGCGATAAGCCCTGGGGCAATGCAGTTTGCGGTGATCCCGTAGGGGCCGAGATCCTGGGCCAGATAGCGCGTGTAGTGCGCGATCGCGGCCTTGGCGGCACCATAATGTGCGTAGCCGCCGTCTGCGGAGGGCGACAAGCCGGCCACTGAGCTGACCGTGACGATCTTGCCTGACCGCTCTTGCTTCATCAACGGGGCGACAGCATTGCAGCAGTAAACGGTGCCGAATAGATTCATGCTGACGACGAGATCGAGGAGTGCCGGATCGATCGTGCTGGCCTTCGTGTCCACCGGCCGCCCGCGGCCGCCGCCCGCATTGGCGACCAGCACATCCACCCGGCCCCATTCTTCGGCGACGCGGGCCACCATGGTCTCGACCGCCCGGTGGTCGCCGACATCGACCTCGAGGCCCAACGCGGCGCCGCCCGCAGCCGCGATTTCCGCGACCGTGCTCTCGGCGGTCATGGCCTTCGTCTCGGCGTCGAACTCCCGGTACGATTTCAGATCGAGATCGGTGACCGCGACCTTTGCGCCCAAGCCGGCCAGACGCCTGGCGTAAGCGCGGCCGAGCCCTCGCGCCGCACCAGTCACGATCGCGACCTTGCCGTCGAGCTTGCCCATCACCCTTCCTCCCCATCATCCGGATCGTTATAACGCCGGCATGCGCGTCGAGTCCGAACCGACCGAAAAATTCGGCCGGTGTCGCGGCGGTCGGACGATGGAGGAGCAGCATGGCCGAGTTTCGGACACTTCGCGTGGGGGTATTTCTGCCGCCGTTCCATCCCAACGACGAAGACCCCCTGCTCTGCATGGAGCGCGATTTCGAGCTGATGCAGTGGCTCGACAAGCTGGGCTATGCCGAGGCGTGGATCGGCGAGCACCATTCGGGCGGCTATGAGATCTACGGGCAGCCCGAGCTGTTCATCGCCACCGCCGCCGAGCGCACGCGGCATATCCGTCTCGGCACCGGGGTGATCTCGCTGCCTTACCACCATCCCTTGATGGTGGCGGATCGCATCGTCCAGCTCGACTACCAGACGCGCGGCCGGGCGATGTTCGGCTTTGGGCCGGGCCTCCTGCCGTCGGACGCGATGATGCTCGGCATCGATCCCGAGACCCAGCGTGACCGCATGGCGGATGCAATCGATGTGATTACCCGTCTGCTCGACGGCGAGATCATCACCCGGCAGAGCGAATGGTACACGATGCGCGAGGCGCGGCTGCATCTGCGCCCTTACACCAAGCCGCGGCCGCATCTGGCAATTGCCAGCGCGGTCACGCCCTATGGCGGCAAGCTCGCCGGGCGTTACGATCTCGGCATGCTGTGCGTCATGGCGGGCAGTCCGAACGGCTACGACACGCTCGACTACAACTGGGACCTCGCCTGCACCGAGGCGGTAGCGCAGGGCTGCGCGATGGATCGTGCCAACTATCGCGTGATGGCGCCGTTTCACATCGCCGAAACCCGTGAGAAGGCGATCGACAACGTCCGCGCCGGGTTCGAGAAATGGCAGCTCTATTCGTATTCGGTCAACCCCGAGGGAGGTGCAGCGATCGGCATGCCGAGCATCGAGGAGATCAATGCAGGCGGGCGCGGCGCCATCGGCACACCCGATGACGCACTGCGTGTGCTGGAGAATTACTGGACCAAGACGGGCGGCTTCGGCTGCATCCTGATGCTCGCGCACGACTGGGCCGATTGGGAGGCGACCAAACGCTCCTACGAACTATTCGCGCGTTACGTGCTGCCGCGCTTCGAGGAGCGCAGCGCCTGGCGTTCGCAGTCGATGGACTGGATGCGCGCCAATCGCGAAGCGTTCAGCGCCAAACGCAAGGCCGCCGCAGCGAGCGCCGTCGAGCGGCACTTCGCTGCCGAGGAGCAGAGACGGAAGGGGCTGGAGGCCGCGAAATAGGCGTCAGCGCGACCGCTCATTTGTTGCAGTCGGTCACCCGGACAGTGCACTCGCCGGCATTGCCCTTCTTGCAGTTGGCGAGGGCAGCGAGCCGGGCGGCATCGCGATCTTTGCGCGAGGCACCGCCCGCATATTTGCCGTTTTCGTTCGTGGCCAGCGCGGCGCAGGTTGCCGGACGGGTGCGAATTATGACCTTGCAGCCCGTCGCGCCGCAATCGCTCAGCGCCGCTTCGGCCGCGCTTTGTGCGGTGGCTTTGTTCCAGCTCGCACCGTACTTGCCGGTCTCCTTGTCCCAGGCGATTGCGCCGTACTCCGCCATAGCGGGCACTGCAATCAACTGGACCGACCCCAATGCCGATAAGGCGATGGCAGTCAGAATTGCACGACGCATCGGATCGTTCTCCTCCAAATGCTGCCAGGCGCGGACGCGGCAGTCAGGGGTATCGGTAAGGCGTGGCGTTAGAAAAGTACGGCGGCGGATAATAGCCGAACGGCGGCGGTGGCGCGCCCGGCGGCGCCGGCACGAACCCGCCGGCCTGCGCCGAGCCGTAGGGCCAGGGGTAGGCGAATTGGCGGTCATAGGCAGGATACGGGACATTCCCCGAGCCACCGGTGGGCGAGCCTTCCGCCGATGCGGTATCATTCGGGCCAAGTTCTGGGGTATGTCCGCCGCGCGGGTAATATTCCGGCCCGGGCGGCGAAACCTGTCGCGGCGGTGAGGGGATTCCGTGATCCGTCGCCGCGGCACGCCCGTGGGTGCCCTCCGGCGGAAGTTCGGCGGGCTGACGTTGATCTTTGCCGCGCCCGGCCCGCGCGTCTTTCCTCCTCGAGGCTATGACATGCTTGGGCCTGTCATTGGCTGGCCACTTGGGATGGACAGCATCATGTCCCTGGTCGCTCGCCTCCGCCGGCGCTGAGCCGGGCCCAGGCTGCGCTTCAGCCGGAGGGGCGGGCAGCGGTGGCAGCGGAGCGCTCGCCGTTGTTCGGTCTTCGGCGCGAGCCGACAAGCCGAGGATGAGCAATGCGGGCAAATAGATCGCCAGAAACCGGCGAGCGCTCTTCTTCATCGAGCAGGTTTCCCTACGCTTCACTCCATGGTGGCCCGTTTATTTCCGATCGATCTCGGTTTACGCCACCGGAACGTCGATCGCGATGTTTCCCAGATGGTCGAGGCTCGCGGTCGAGCCGGGCGGCACGACGCAGGTCGAATCATACTCCTCAACGATGCAGGGCCCACCGCGGGGCTCGGCGAGATCAGCGCGGTTGATGACATTGGCATCGCGCCAGCCATGGACCGGCCCGAAATAGGCTCGCCGCACCGGCTCGGAGATGACGACGCCCTCCGGCAGCTCGGCCGTAGCCGCAAGCGCCGCGCGCGGGGCATCCGGGATGCCGCGCCCGACCACTTTGAGAGTGACGAGCTCGACCGGCTCGTCGGCGCCGGCACGGTGGCCATAGGTCCTCTCGTGCTCGACGCCGTAGGCTTCTTCGAGGGCCGCGAGTGCGGCCCGGTCGATTGTGCCCGCCGGCACCGGCACCTCCAATTCGAAAGACTGACCCTGGTAATGGAGGGCGGCAGCGCGCTCGACCGCGATCCGGTCTGCGGCAAAGCCGTCGGCGGCGAGACGCGCCCTGGCCTCGCTTTCGAGCCCGCAGAGGATTGCCCCGAGTTCCGCCGGGTCGAGGGCGCCGAGCAACGCTTTCCTGGTCCTCGTGAAGTGATACGCAACCTCCGAGTAGAGCAGGCCCCAGGAAGAAAAGACACCGGCGGACGGCGGGATCAGTACCTTCCGGATCATCAGCGCCTCGGCCATCGCGGCGGCGAACAGCGGCCCGTTTCCGCCAAAGGCGACGAGCGCATATTCGCGGGGATCGCGGCCGCGCTCGCTCGAAACCGCCTTGATCGCGCGGATCATGTTCGAGGCGGCGATCAAATGGGCGCCCCAGGCGGCCTCCTCGACCTTCATGCCGAGCGGCTGCGCGATCTTGTCCTCGATGGCCGAACGCGCCTTGCCCGCGTTGAGCCTGACCGCACCGCCGACCAGATGATCGGGGTTGATGTAACCGAGAACGATATTGGCATCGGTCAGGGTAGGCTCGGTGCCCCCGAGGTCGTAACAGACCGGACCCGGAGAAGCGCCGGCGCTGTGCGGTCCGATCTGCAATGCCCCGCCGGCGTCGATCCAGACGATCGAGCCGCCGCCTGCCCCGACTTCGGCCAGATCGATCGCCGGCACCTTCAATGTGTAGCCGGCGCCCGACAACAGCCGCGAGCCGATCATGACGCCGCCGCCGACCGAATACTCGAGGGCGCGGCTCAACTCGCCGTTCTCGATCAGCGACGCCTTGGCCGTGGTGCCCCCCATGTCGAACGAGATCGCCTTGCCGATCCCGAGCTGGCGAGCCAGCGCCTGGACCCCCACCACTCCCGCCGCCGGGCCGCTTTCGATGATGTTCATCGGGGTCAGGGCGGCCGCCGCGGCGGTGGTCAGGCCGCCGTTCGATTGCATCAGCAGAACCGGAGCATCGACCCCGATACGCACGAGTTCGTCACTCAGCGTCGAAAGATATCGTTCGACG
>DATEQL010000208.1:0-13718 GCA_035272665.1 Allostellaceae bacterium | reverse complement strand
CGGTAAGCCGCATCGTCCTCGCTGGGCTGGGTAATTCCGATCTGGCCGACAACCGGTTGTTTCAAAAACTCGGTGGCAGCCTCGTCGCTCATCTGAACGGTGCCGGGGAAACAGAGGCCACCTTTGCAATCGACCTCGACGAGGGCACGTCGATCGACCCCGCAGAAGCGGCGGCTCAGCTCGCCTTTGGTGCTCGGCTCAGGTCCTATCGTTTTGACCGGTACAAGACAAAGCAAAAGCCCGAGCAGAAAGCGTCGCTGAGTCGGGTGACGGTGGCCACCGCGGCCCCGGGGGCGGCGGAATACGCCTATGAGGCGCTCGACAAGACGGCAAGCGCGGTTTTCTTCACCCGGGATCTGGTCTCGGAACCGGCTAACGTGATCTACCCAGAGACGCTCGCGGCGCAGGCCGAGAGGCTCACCGAGTACGGGGTGGAAGTCGAGATACTCGACGAGAGCAGGATGCGTGAACTCGGCATGAATGCGCTGCTCGGGGTGGCGCAGGGCAGCGCACGACCACCGCGTGTTGTGGTGATGGAATGGCACGGCGCCGCAGCCGGCGGCGATTACAGTCGCCATTCGCCGCTTGCGTTTATCGGAAAGGGCGTCACCTTCGACACAGGCGGCATTTCGATCAAGCCCGCGGCCGGCATGGCGGACATGAAATGGGATATGGCGGGCTCCGCCGTGGTCATCGGTCTGATGCGGCTGCTCGCGGCCCGCAAGGCAAAGGTCAATGCGGTTGGCGTGGTCGGCCTCGTCGAGAACATGCCCTCTGGAACCGCGCAGCGCCCGGGTGACATCGTCACCTCGATGTCTGGTCAGACGATCGAGGTGTTGAATACTGACGCCGAAGGCCGATTGGTGCTGGCGGACGCGCTATGGTATTGCCAGGATCGCTACAAACCCCGTCTTATGATCGATTTGGCGACTCTGACGGGCGCGGTGATCGTCGCGCTCGGCCATCACCGCGCTGGCCTTTTCTCCAACAATGACGAGCTTGCCGACCGGCTAATCGAAGCGGGCAAGACCGTCGGCGAAGAGGTCTGGCGGCTGCCGCTGGCCGAGAGTTACGACCGTGAGATCGACAGCGACGCTGCCGACGTGAAAAACATCGGCAGCGGTCGCGCCGGCGGGAGCATCATCGGCGCGCAGTTTCTCCAGCGCTTTGTCAATGATGTCCCCTGGGCGCATCTCGACATCGCGGGCATGGCTTGGTCGACAAAAGATTCTGCGACGGTGCCAAAGGGCGCCACCGCCTTTGGCGTCCGGCTCCTCGACCGCTTTGTCGCGGAGTATTACGAGACCGCCTAGGGCGTACCCACTCGGAGATAGATCGAGCTTGGCTGAGATCGGCTTTTACCATCTCTTGTCAACACCGCTCGAGCATGCCTTGCCCAAGCTGCTCGAACGGGCATGGACACAGGGCCATCGAATCGTGGTCAAGGCGGCTTTGCCCGAGCGCGTCGAGCATCTGAACGCCATGCTGTGGACGTATGAGGAGGCCGCCTTCCTGCCGCACGGTTCGGTTCGCGACGGCAATGCCGCAGCGCAACCGATCTGGCTGACGCACCTCAACGAGAACCCTAACGGCGCTTCGATGCTCATCCTCGTCGATGGTGTCGAAGCCGAGGAACTCGGATCCTTTGCACGCTGTGCCGATCTGTTCGACGGCAACGACGAGAGAGCGGTGGAGGCCGCGCGGGGGCGGTGGCGACGCGCTCGCAAGGCTTGCCATGTGCTGACCTATTGGCAACAGACTGCATCAGGCTGGACGCGAAAGTCATGAGCGAGACCCGCCCTCCCCACCGCGCCACCCGGGCGGCCGATATAACGCCAGACCCTTTGCCGGGCGACAAATCGTGATGACCATCGAACGGACGCTTTCCATCATCAAACCAGATGCGACACGGCGCAATCTAACTGGGAGGATCAATAATCGCTTTGAGAAACGAGGGTTGCGAATTGTTGCGCAGAAACGGATACGGCTTACCGAGGCGCAGGCCGAGCGCTTCTACGAAGTGCACGCGCAGCGTCCCTTCTATCGAGGTCTCGTGACATTCATGACCTCGGGTCCTATCGTCGTTCAGGTGCTCGAAGGAGAAGACGCAGTGGCGCTCAACCGCGAGATCATGGGGGCGACGAACCCTGCGAATGCCGCTCCCGGCACAATTCGTAAGGATTTCGCCGAGTCGATCGAGGCGAATTCGGTGCACGGGTCCGACTCGCTTGAGAATGCCGCTCGGGAGATCGCCTTTTTCTTCTCGACGATTGAAATATGCCCCTAATTCGGGGCCGCTGAGTGCTCGGGAGCGGCCGGCGCGTGCAGAAAAGCCGGTAAACGCACAAGGTGGCGACGTTAATCGGCCGGGACGAGCGGGCCCCCTCGGCTCTCTCTCGATTGACTTCAGACCGAACGGCTCGGCGGATCGCGGCTTGGTGCGAAACTGGCATTGGCGCTATTGCAGTACCATTCTACCCGCTCCTCGTCCTCGTGCCGAGGGCTATTGTTCCACTCGTTTCGGTCGCCGGGCTGTGCGCCGCGGGTTTGGTGCTGTCGACAAGCGGTCCCAGGCCACGGCCAGCCCTCGCCCCCGCCGCGGCGTTGCTCGGATGTCTCCTCGTTTGGGGGACAGCTTCGGCGTTGTGGTCGGTGGATTCGATGCGCAGTCTCGTCGTCGCAGCGCGACTCGCCGGCCTGTTTGCCGTCGGGCTCGCGCTGGCTGAGGCAGCGGACTGCATGAGGACACCACGCCGGCTGACACTGTTTTTGCTCGGAGGGTTCGCTCTCGGGGTTGCGATGGCTGCAATCGACCTCGTCACGCACGGCGCACTGGGCGCGCCCTTCACCGAGCGCGCGTACCAACCGGCGGGGCTCAACCGTGCCTCGGTCTCCTTTGCGATCCTGATGCTGCCCGCCAGCGTCGTGCTGATCTGTGGTGGTCAGACGATTGTCGCCCTGATCATGGCGACAATGACGGCCACGACGATCTGCGTGCTCGCTGGGACGGCTGCTAAAGCCGCGCTGATAGCCGGTCTGCCTATAGGCCTGCTGCTCTATCTTGAACGTGCACGCGTCGCCCATGCCGCCGCGGTCGTATCAGTGGTCGTCATCATTACCGCACCGCTCACTTTGGCTCGGCTCGAGCGGATACCTGCGCTCGCCGAATCGGGGGATGCCGTCAAGCTCTCGGCTGGGCACCGGCTGTTGATCTGGTCGTTCGCCGGCGATCGGATCGCCGAGCACCCGCTTGTGGGCTGGGGTCTCGACTCGTCGCGGGCCATCCCCGGTGGTAAGGAATTTATCAGACCCGGCCAGACCTGGATGCCGCTGCATCCCCACAACGCGCCACTGCAGCTCTGGCTCGAACTCGGCGTGCCGGGGGCGGTAGTCTTCGCGCTGTTGGTCGCGCTCGCCTGGCTCGCTCTCGCTAATGTCGACTGGCCGTGCCTATTCGCCTCCGCTGCGGGCGGCAGCCTTATGGCTGCTCTCGTCGCCTCCTTCGCCAGCTACGGGATCTGGGAGGAATGGTGGCTCGGGACCCTGTGGTTCTCCCTGTTCGTCATCCTCGTGATGGCCCGCGCCGCGCGTCCCGCAGTCACGCCTACCGGCAACGTAGCTCAATTGAGCGAGCGGAGATGGTGGCCGGGTTGAATCGGCTACCGTCCCGGTGGACGACAAGAACCGCCGTAGATCCCCCGGGCAGCCATCTTCGCGAACCTGGTCGTGCGTTCGGCGTCGATCCGGGAGGGGCGAACAGGCCCTCGCACATCTTCCTGAGATAGATTTTGCCCTCGCGACCCTGGTAAGGGTACTTAAGCCCGGTGGCTAATACGCCAGCATATTATTCCAAAACCAGATAAAATATTCGCACCTCACGAGGCTCACGACCATGAGCAGGCGTTTTGTCAATTTTCGATTTTGAAAAACTTGAGGAAGCACAACGAATTGCGATTATTGAAGATCAGGGGCTTTCGGGTCATCTCGGGTGGGCTGTTGCGGCCCCTCGAAAATTTCCGCTGGTGGTGGAATCTCAACCGGCGGATCCGCGAACTTATACCGGCCGCATGCATCGAAATCCAAGCATCATGGAAAAGATAGGAGCCGACCCGTGACGTACCGATGTCGATTCCTACAACAGGAAGATCGCCATCCCGACGAGAATGATCACGATCACGGCGATCGCGTATTTGATGAGCCGAGTAAACCCGATCCAGGTCCGACGATGCCGCTCAAGCTCGCTGTCGATCGCTGCCATGCCTTCCTCGTCTGCGGATAGCCGTGGACCAGCTATAACCTAATTCGGGTGTTGCACCAACGGCTTGCGAGGAGGCTCCCGGGACGGCCCGCGTGGGTTCAGCGCTCCAATCTTCGGAGCACGCCATCCGTCGATCTCGACTTTGCCGGCGACGACCCGTACGCGGCCCTCTGCGATCAAGCGCACGGTGAGCGGATAGAGCCGATGCTCGACCTCGAGGATACGGGCCGACAAGCTTGTCTCGTCGTCATCGGGATGGGTCGCCACGACCGCTTGTGCAATGATCGGTCCGGCGTCGACCATGGGGCGAACGAAGTGCACGGTGCACCCGGCGAATCGCACACCTGCGGCAAGCGCTTGTCGTTGCGGGTGGAGTCCAGGAAAAGCCGGCAGCAGGGAAGGATGAATGTTGACAATTCTATCACGCCACGTCTCTACGAAGGCCGCGTCGAGAACGCGCATGAACCCGGCCAGGCAGACCAGATCGACCCGCCGGTCGCGGAGCAGAGTGCCGACTTCCGCGGCGAAAGCACCCCGAGCGCGACTCGGGATGACGACGCCCGAAATTCCTGCCGCAGCCGCAAACGTGAGTCCCGCCGCCTCGCCCCGATCGCTGACAACCAAGACTATTTCGGCGGGGTAGGCGGGATCAGCGCAGGCGTCAAGCAGCGCTCGCAAGTTCGATCCGCGGCCCGAGAGAAGTACACCCACCCTCAACCGCGCCATTTGCTGCTTCGCAGAGATGGGTCGCATTCCCGGCCCGGCCGCTCGGTAGCTCGGGCTGTTGATGGCGTCCTCGCGAAAACTATTGTATGACCGCCCGGCCGCGGCTGGAGAGCCGCGAAAGATATCGGATCGGGGGCGGTTTGCAATGGGCCTTCCGCTTATGTCCGCGATCGCGGGAAACCGCACCGTCTGGCGCTCCGTCGGAGGCCTCTTACTGTTGCTCGGCGTCATAATGCAAAGCGGGCCAGCGCTGGCCGAGGACCAGGGCGAGGGCTTTTCCGCGACGGTCAAGGTTGATGCCACTGCCGACAGCGCTGCCGCCGCGCGTGACCTCGCTCGCATCGACGGGCAACGGCGAGCACTCACACTGGTGATCAACCAGCTGTCGGGCTCTTCCGATAGCGCGAAGCTGCCAAAGCTCGACGACAAGACCATCACCGACATGGTCGAAAGCTTCGAGGTGGCGAACGAGCGGATGTCGGCGGTGCGTTATCTTGCCGACTATACCTTTCATTTCCGCCCAGCGAAGGTCCGCCGGCTGGCGCATGTTGCGGACACCGCCTCCGCCGAGGCGAGCAGCAAGCCGGTCATCGCCGAGAGCGGCCACAAGCCGGCTCCCGCCGCCGAAAGCGGCAAGCCCATCATCGTCCTGCCCGTCTTCAAGGACGGAGCGAGAACCGTCCTCTGGGACGATCCCAACACATGGCGCGAGGCCTGGGGGCAACGATCGGCGGATTCCGGGCCCGTCCACTTGTCCATACCGCTCGGGGACGCGAGCGACTTGGCGACGATCGACGCCGGCCGCGCCGAGTCAGGCAAATCCGATGCGTTGACAGCGATCGCCCATCAAAATGGCGGCGAGGAAGCGATCGTCGCGCTGGCGACGGCGAGGCGTCAAGGCGATAAGCTGGTCGGCCTCGATCTTAACGTCAAGCGATACCGATTTGGGCGGCTCGCCGATACCCAGAGCACGAGCCTCGACTCCAACCCCGGCGAAAGCGAGGGCGACTTCCTCAAGCGGGCAGCGGATACGGCCGCCGCCGAGATCGCGGGCAGCGCCGAGAAGAACCCCGGCCCGCGTTCCGACCAGCAGGCGACCCTTGCGGCGAGCGTCCCGATCAGCAGCCTCGGGGAGTGGGTGCAAGTGCGAGACCGGCTTGCCTCGGTGCCGGCGGTCCGCAAAGTCGATCTATTGTCGCTCAGTCGTCAAGAGGCGAAGATCCAGATCAGGTATGTCGGCAGCTCCGACCAGCTAAAGTCCAGCCTCGCTGAGGTCGATCTTGGCCTCGACGGTAGCGATCCGGTATGGCGACTTCAGCTCTCGGGGGCGACAAGTTTGCGCTAGTTCGCCCGTACGAGCGACATCGAGTATGATGATCCTGGTCCAAGAATCTTCTGTTGTGCGGTGCTTTTTGCGGATTTTGCGTGCACTGCGCCGGCTTCCGGCGCAGCTTTCCTAAGAATCGCATCCGGGCCATGATCATGAGCGGGCTCGGGCTCAACCTCCCGAATTTGATCTCTCTGGCGCGCCTCTTCCTAGTGCCGCTCACGATTTGGCTGATTCTCGTTAGCCATTACGGCACGGCGTTCTGGATTCTTCTCGCCGCCGGCATCTCGGACGCGCTCGATGGGTTCATCGCCAAACGCTTCGACCGCCGCACGCGATTGGGCGCACTTCTGGATCCGGTCGCCGACAAAGCGATGCTCGTCAGCGTCTACATCACGCTCGGGATGGCGCATCAGCTATGGATCTGGCTCGTCATCCTCGTCGTTTTTCGTGACGTCATGATCGTCGGCGGCTTCCTGCTCATCCAGGCAATCGCCGTGCCGAAACGGTACGATCCTCTATACATCAGCAAGGTCAACACCGGCTTTCAGATAACCCTGGTCGGCTTTGTCCTTGGGCGGCTCGGCCTCGGCGCAACGGCCGGGTGGCCCGACCTTGTCTTGAGCTTGGCGGTTGCCGGGACAACGATACTGTCGGGGTTGTCCTATCTAGTTCGGTGGGCGCGCATCCTCGCGAGCTCGGAGCAGGCTTTGTGAGCCAGGGTGATACTGGCTTCGCCCGGCTCGTACGATTATCCTAATCCGATGACCCAGCTCGCCCTCGATCTGCCCCGCCGCACGGCGTTTGGGCGATCGGATCTCATGGTTTCCGACTGCAATGTCGCTGCTGTCGAGCGGATCGATCAGTGGCCTGATTGGCCTTCGGCAGCGCTCGCGCTTTATGGCCCCTCCGGTTGCGGCAAGACGCACCTCGTCCATCTCTGGCGCGAGCGCGCGTCGGCGCTCGTAATCGCGGGAGAAACATTAACGGAGGCGACGCTACCGCGTCTTCTCGACGAGGACCCAGGGCAAGTCGCAATCGACGATGCAGATCGGGCCTCGGAGCGTGCTCTGCTCCACCTCTACAATTTTTGCATCGAGCGCCACGGCAGTCTGCTGATCACCGCTCGCCGGGCGCCGGGATCGTGGGAAGTGGCGCTCGGCGATCTTCGCTCTCGTTTGCGTGCGGCCCTCGCTGCCGAGATCGACGCCCCCGATGACGCGCTCCTTGGTGCCGTTCTGATCAAGCATTTCGCCGATCGTCAGCTCCGCGTCGCACCTGATGTGATCGTCTACTTGTTGAGGCGCATCGAGCGATCCTTCGCGGCCGCCGAGAACGTTGCAGCCCGTCTCGACGCTGCGTCCTTGAGCAATGCAGGCCCGGTTACCATTCCGCTGGCTCGCAAGATATTGGCCGGCGCCGGAAGTCAGCCCTTGTCATTACGTAGAGAATCGGCGGTGACGTAATCGACGATCTCATAGCGCGAGCGGCCGAGCGCCGACCAAGGATCCGAGACCTGGAAGCTGGCGCGTGCGGCGGTTGGGAATTTACCGGATGCCAGCGTGCTAAAGCGGGGCGAGCTGCTATCGGCAAGGGTGGTCGCGAGCTCATGAAGCTCTGGGTTGTGGCCTATTAGAAGGACGTTGACATCGTCTTCAGCCAGGCGGCGCAAGCGGTTCATCAGCTTTTCTCGGCTCGCCGCATAGAGCTCGTCTTCGAGTAGGCTGCGTGGCCGCGCAGAGAACTCGGCGAGAATGAGATCCATTGTTTCGCGCGTCCGCACCGCGCTCGAGCAGAGGACAAGATCGAGCGCGCCGACCGCTGCCGGAAGATGCCGTCCGACCCGGCGCGCCGATTCACGACCACGCCGGTTCAACCGTCGCTCGCGATCCTCAACCTTCTCCTTCCAGCTCGACTTGGCGTGCCGCAGCAGATGCAACATATGCATGATCGATCTCCTCATCAGGCGGCAACCCCACCGGTTGGCAGGTAGTCGCGCGACCGAAGGTTTCACCCGATTGGCTTGGCCCGTCGCCCGGGCAATTCGGGGTAATGCGTCAGTTTGAAATTGTGGCGCGTGCGCTTTCGGCAGGGGGAACCTCCGTCCTGACTGCTCATATCGGCACTGCCGGTGGTCCGGCCAACTCGGATGCGACGCGCATAACATTGCGATAATCAAAGATCTTGAAATTGTCTAACTCACATGACAGAGTTCCGACTCGATCGCGCTCCGGGAACGGGACCGCGGCTGGACGAGGGAGGGCTCATATCGAAACCGGCGGAAATTCCTGATCCGCTTCTGTCGTCCTGTTATCAGCTGTTTTCCGGACCCGAAATTGAGAAATCTCAGATACTTGGTCCTGATCCCTTTTTGCCTCGCCCGCGCGATGCGCGCGGATGCTTTGCGAAGGGGCGATCCGGCAACCCGCGCGGCGGGTTTGGGGCGGGCAGCCGTTCGAAGGCGGTCCGGTCGGACAATCCCGCGGCCGCCGGACTGGACGGGCATTGCAACCTGAAGGCGAGGTTTTGCTGCAGATTTGCTGCAGATGCAGCAACGGTCGATCGACGACGCGACTTTTCGTTGCAGCCGCGTGATTACCCCAGCGCCCGCGCGCTCGAAGTCGACCGCAGCGCGGTCGATTTCAAACTGATGCACCACCCAATTCGGCGGCAACATGACAGGCCCATATCCGCGCGGTAGAATTGGTTTCGATAACTCACCGGGAGAGGGGAAGTGAGGACCAGCGCGCAGCAGCTCGAGATCCGGTCGGTCGACTTCCATTCCGAAGCACGCTTCATCAATCGGGAGCTCTCCTGGCTCGCCTTCAACGAGCGCGTTCTCGCCGAGGCCGACAACCTGCGCCATCCGCTGCTCGAACGGCTGCGCTTCCTGTCGATCTCGGCGAACAATCTCGATGAATTCTATATGGTGCGCGTGGCCGGGCTCAAAGGCCAGTATCTCGCCGGCATCAAGACGCTGAGCCAGGACGGGCTGACCCCCGCCCAGCAGCTTGAGGCAATCCGGCAGCGAGCCGGCAAGCTGATGGCGGATCAGCAGGTCACATGGATGGGCTTGCGCCGACTACTCGGTGAGGCCGGCGTCGCCGTCGTCGAACCGGCCGATCTCGAACCCGGTGATCGCACCTGGCTCGAGGAGCGATTCATGGCAGACGTCTTTCCGGTGCTGACGCCGCTTGCGATCGACCCCGCCCATCCCTTCCCGTTTATCGCCAACCGCGGCTTCGGTCTGGTCCTCGAACTAGAACGGATAACCGACGGCGCCCGTTTGCAGGCGCTGATCCTGATCCCATCCTCGATCGACCGTTTCATGCGTCTGCCGGGAGATCGGGTCCGCTTCCTGCCGATCGAGCAGATGATCGCCTTATTTCTCGACCATCTGTTCCCGGGTTTCGCGGTGGTGGCCCAAGGCGTCTTCCGCGTGCTGCGCGATAGCGAGGTCGAGATCGAGGAGGAGGCAGAAGATCTGGTCCGCCTCTACGAAACGGCGCTCAAACGACGTCGGCGCGGTCACGTGATCCATCTCGCGGTCGATTCTACCATGCCGGCAGATCTGCGTCGTTTCTTGATGGAGAGGCTCGATGCCGCCCCGGCGGACGTCTTTGCCAGCGACGGGATTCTCGGTCTCAACGACACCGAGCAGCTGATCATCGACGATCGGCCCGACCTCGTTTTCACTCCTTATCACGCTCGCTTTCCCGAGCGTATCCGGGACTTCGGCGGGGACTGCTTCGCCGCGATCCGGCAGAAGGACATTATCGTCCACCATCCTTATGAAAGTTTTGACGTTGTTGTTCAGTTCTTAGGACAGGCCGCTCGCGATCCGGCGGTCGCGGCGATCAAACAGACACTCTATCGCACCAGCGAGGACAGTCCGATCGTGCGCGAGCTCGCCGAGGCCGCCGAGGCCGGGAAGTCAGTGACGGCGCTGATCGAGCTCAAGGCGCGGTTCGACGAAGAGGCGAACATCCGTTGGGCGCGCGATCTCGAGCGCGCCGGAGTGCAGGTGGTGTACGGCTTTCTGCAGCTCAAGACGCACGCCAAGGTCTCGCTCGTCGTGCGCCGCGAAGGCGGCGAGCTTTGTTCATACGTCCATTACGGAACCGGTAATTATCATCCCTATACGGCCAAGGTTTACACCGACCTTTCTTTTTTTACTTGTGATCCGGCACTGTGCCGGGACGCGGCACGCCTGTTCAATTACATGACCGGCTACGCGAGCCCGGCCAGCCTAGAGAAAGTCGTGGTCGCGCCGATCGACTTGCGGGCGCGGCTCTGTGAGCTGATCGAAGCCGAGATCGCCAATGCAAAGGGCGGCAAGCCGGCGCAGATCTGGGCCAAAATGAACTCTCTCGTCGACCCGGCGATCATCGATCTGCTCTATCGGGCCTCGCAGGCGGGCGTGAGCGTCAATCTCGTCGTGCGCGGGATCTGCTGCCTGCGGCCGGGCGTCCCGGGTCTTTCCGACAACATCCGGGTCAAGAGCATTATCGGTCGCTTCCTCGAGCACGGACGCATCGTCTGTTTCGCCAACGGCAAGAAACTGCCCTCGGACCGGGCGAAGGTCTTTATCAGCTCCGCCGATTGGATGCCGCGCAACTTCGACGGCCGGGTCGAGGCCCTCGTACCGGTCGAGAACCAGACCGTTCACCGGCAGGTGCTGGACGAGATCATTGTGGCGAACCTCCGCGACACCTTGCAGAGCTGGAGCCTGTCATCAGATGGGAGCTACGGGCGCGTGCCGGTCGATGAGGAAGCTTTCTCGGCCCATACCTACTTTATGACCAACCCAAGCCTGTCGGGGCGAGGCACGGCGCTCAAGCGGGGCCAGCCGAGGCTCGTCGTTCGCTGATCTGATGTCCGACCCGGATGTGATTGCAACTGCCGCCCGCATCGCCGTTATCGACCTGGGCTCGAACTCGCTGCGGCTTGTCGTCTTCGAGCGGCTCGGCGGCGCGCTGTTCCCCCTTCTGAACGAGAAGGTCATGTGCGGCCTCGGTCGCGGGATCACCTCGACCGGCCGGCTGAACGACGAGGGCGTGACGCTCGCGCTGGTCAATTTGCGCCGGTTCGTCGCGCTCGCCCACGCCCTCGGGGTGGAACATCTTGCAGTGCTGGCGACGGCGGCGGTCCGCGATGCCAGTGACGGCCCTTCCTTTGCCGCCGAGGTCGAGCGCCAGTGCCGCGTCCCGGTCCAGATCATCGACGGTGCCGAGGAGGCACGATTGTCCGCGGCCGGAGTGCTCGCCGGAATTCCCGAGGCGGATGGACTCGTCGGCGACCTTGGCGGGGGCAGCGTCGAATTGGTTCGGGTAAGGGCGGGGGTGGCCGGCGAATTCGGGGAGATCGGACGGGGCATTACCCTGCCGCTCGGGCCGCTGCGTTTGGCCGAACTCGGCGACAGCGTCAAGGCCATCTCCGAGGCGGCGGAACGTGCTCTCCTAGCGGCTACCGTCTTGCGCGCGACACCCGGAAGAAGCCTGTACCTGGTTGGCGGAGCGGCGCGTGCCGTTGCCCGACTGCACATGGAGCACACCCACTATCCGCTTCACATCATTCACCAGTACACGATTGGCCGCCGCGAGGCTGAAGCCTTCTTCGACATCATCGGGCGGCAGTCGCGCAAGTCGCTCGAAAGAATCACCTCGATCGCGCGTAAACGCCTCGAACTGGTACCTCCCGCGGCATTAGTGCTGCGCAAGCTGATCGCCATAGCGGGACCGCAAAGCGTCGTTTTCTCCGCCTTTGGGCTGCGTGAGGGTTACGCATACGGCCTTATTCCGCCGGGGGAGCGGGGGCCGGATCCCCTGATCGCGGCCTGTGCGGCGGTCTCCCGAAGCCAGAGCCGCTTCCACCTCGAGGGCGATCGACTGCAGGTATGGACGGCGCCACTGTTCCCGAGCCTGTCGGAGCGGACAAGTCGACTCCATCGCGCCGCCTGCTGGTTGAGCGACATTGCCTGGAGCGAGCATCCAGACTACCGCGCCGAGCTCGCTTTTACCCGCAGCCTGAGGATGCCGTTTCCCGGCATCAGCCATGCCGACCGTGTATTTGTCGCCACAGTGCTGCATACCCGCTATGGCGGCGCGGTGGACGACCCGGTCAAGGACCCGACTCGCCAGCTGCTCGACGAGCGAGCCACCGCGGAGGTGCGAACCCTCGGTCTGGCACTCCGTCTCGCCTATACCTTGTGTGGCGGTACTATCGATCTCTTGTCCGAGGTGTGGCTCGGTCGTGAAGGCGACAGCCTGGTCCTCGAGATCCCACCGACCGGCAGCCTGTTCGTCGGTGAAACCGTGCAGCGTCGCCTCGATGGCCTCGCCCGGTCTCTCGGCACGACCCCCGTGGTGCGGCGGCGCGAGACGAGGCGGCTGGCCCGCGGTTAACGAAAGGTGAGATCGCGAAACCGCGGGTTACCGGAATGCGCGAGCGGTAGCTCCGGTCCCTCCGGATCGCGGCTACTGAGCCGGCCTCCTGTTTAACGGTGGAGTATCAGGGGAAAAAATCGATTCGGGCTGAAAATCGGCCTGACTCATCGGGAGAAAGAACCGGTAAATTAGACTTTTAGCAACGTGCCTCCAGTATCTCCAAGCAGGGTTTTGTGCGCCGGACAGGCTCCTGCGTGACGCTCGGTCTCGATTTCGTGCTTGTTCCCGATTGATACGCGCCTTGACTAAGGTTGTTGACTAAGCTACCGATTTCACGATGAACGAGCCAATTTCAATTCATGTTGCGAAGACACATCTGTCACGGCTGATCGCGCGCGCCGAAGCGGGCGAGGAGATTGTCATCGCGCGCGGCCGAAAGCCTGTCGCCAAGCTGGTACCGATCGCCTCGAAACCGAAGCGCGTCTTCGGCGCACTGAAGGGAAAGGTATCGATCGGGCCCGAGTTTTTCGAGCCGCTACCGCCCGAAGAGTTGGACACCTGGGATCAAGGTTCCCCGGATCTCTAGACGGTGCGCCTCCTGCTTGATACCCACGCGCTCCTTTGGTGGCTCGCTGGCGACGAAGCGTTATCCAACGCCGCGCGCGAGGCAATTAGCGATCCGGATAACGATGTCTTCGTCAGCGCTGCTTCTGCCTGGGAGATCGCAACCAAGTATCGGTTGGGCAAGTTACCAGGCGCGGCAGTGATCGCTGCCGACATCGCCGGGGCCGCGGCGAGCCAGGATTTTGGTGAGCTGCCGATAAACATTCGCGATGGACAGATAGCCGGCGGGCTGCCGGCCATCCATAAAGACCCCTTCGATCGGATGTTGATTGCCCAGGCGATCACCGCGGACATGGTAATCGTTTCTAACGAGGGCCTGTTCGACGCTTATGCGGTAGCGCGCCTCTGGTGATCCGACACAGCTCATTGCGGGAGAAGGTGCCGACCCCCGGATCAC
>DATEQL010000207.1:0-2951 GCA_035272665.1 Allostellaceae bacterium | reverse complement strand
ACTCACTCGGTCTCCCCCGTCTCTATGTCTCTGTCCAAGCTTAACCCAGTCGAACCGCCGTGGTACGTGACCCGTACGCCCGGTGGTGTGGGAGGGGTGGCACCGCGAGGTGTCCCCCTATCCCGATCAACAACGAAAATCGCGTTTTTGCCGCAGAGCGGCCCGAATCGCCCGCTAAAATCGAACGTTATTTCAGATGCTTGCATCGCAAATTCGTTACTCGGCGGATCAACGGAATTTTTTCGGGGATCAACGAATTAAAACTGCTCTAACAAGCGAATTACAATGGAAATTTCGCGGAACCGGAAAGTGGCCGATGTATAGCAGTTTGAATTGAAATGACGAACCCGCGGCTTCAGAACCTCGACCTCGCCGGAAACCCCGCCGACCACCGCATCGTCGTCGCGATGTCGGGGGGTGTAGATTCGTCGGTGACCGCGGCTCTCCTGGTCGAGAGGGGCGTCGAGGTCGTCGGCGTCACATTGCAGCTTTACGACCACGGCGCCGCGATTGGGCGCAAGGGTGCCTGCTGCGCCGGCCAGGACATCGGCGACGCAAGGCACGTCGCCGACCGTCTCGGCATCGCGCATTACGTGCTCGATTACGAGAGCCGGTTCCGCAAAGAAGTGATCGATGATTTCGCCGAAACCTATCGCCGCGGCGAGACACCGATCCCTTGCATCCGGTGCAATCAGCGCATCAAGTTTCGTGATCTGCTGGAGACCGCGCGCGAACTCGGCGCCTCGGCACTCGCCACCGGGCATTATGTGCGCCGGACAATGGGGCCGGACGGACCCGAGCTGCACCGCTCGGCCGATACCGCCCGCGACCAGAGTTATTTTCTGTTTGCGACGACCCGCGCGGAGCTTGAATTTCTGCGCTTCCCGCTGGGCGGCCTCGCCAAGAACGAGACCCGCGCCCTGGCGCGGCACTTCGGTCTGGCGGTCGCCGACAAGCCCGACAGCCAGGACATCTGCTTTGTGCCGCAGGGATCCTATGTGCGGCTTGTCGAGCGCCTGCGGCCGGAGGCGGGCGAAGCCGGGGACATCGTCGACCCAGCGGGGCGCGTGCTCGGCCGCCATCGCGGCATCGCGCGGTTCACGGTTGGCCAAAGGAAAGGGCTCGGGATCGCAGCGGCAGAGCCGCTCTACGTGCTGCGTCTCGATCCGGAGGAGCGCCGTGTCGTCGTCGGTCCGCGCGCAGCGCTCGCTGAGACGCGACTGTCTCTTGGCGAGGTAAACTGGCTCGGCCCGCCCGCCGAGCCGGGGATGGCGGTCGCGGCCAAACTTCGTTCGACGCAATTGCCGGTGGGGGCGAGGTTCTATCCCGGCGGTAACACGGAAGACGCAGTATTGGTTCTGGATGCTCCGGCCGGCGCGGTGGCCCCCGGGCAGGCCGCGGTCCTTTATGACGGCGAGCGTCTGCTCGGCGGTGGCTGGATCCGGCGGAGGGCAGCCGTCGCGGCTTGACCGGTGACCGCCCATCTCCTATATGCGGCGCCTCGCGGCGGGATAGCTCAGCTGGTTAGAGCAGGGGAATCATAATCCCAAGGTCGGGGGTTCAAATCCCTCTCCCGCTACTCCCATAAGGTATTGAGATACAGAAAGAAATGAACGTCGCCATTGCGATGTGGTGGCATCCTTGTTTCGGCCAGGTAAGCGTGAGGTAAGCGACAGAGCGGAAATCCCCGCCCATCCGTGCCACCCTCGCGCACACGCGCGCGCGGGCATCGGGGTCGGAGTGCCAGCGCTCGCGATTTCAACGGCCTGGCGGATCGACCGGGTGCCGGGGGGTTCCCCCCACTGGGTGGGGTCTCAGTGCGCGTGCGGGTCCCTGGCGAGAGATGTCGTTGAAATCATTAAATTAATTAACGTCAGGTCCGCCTCCGCGTGTGCCCGGCGAAACACCACCCCTCAGCCCCGCCCGTCCGCTCCCTATCCATCAAACACATAGACGCGCGAGGGGCTAGGAATTCTGCGGCTCTCAGCACGCGGCGGAAACCCGCCCGAAATCCCTCCGAAATGGGCGAGAAATCACCCTGTAATCCGCGAGGAACGGCCCGGCCGGTGCCGGCGGCGAGGGCGAGCGCGGTCATCCGTGACATCTTGTTGACCGTCGCCGCGTAGGATCGACCCCGGCTTGGACGGCACGCCAAGCCTGAGTGGGGGGTGGCGTCGGGTGTGTTCCCCCAACTCGGCGCTGCTCCCCGCTCGCCAGGCGACGAAGCTCCACGGGAGACCACCCAACCCTCGCTGAGACACAACACCGAGGTGCCCCTTTGCATCTCCCGGCTTGGGTCGCGGCCCGCGGCAGGCAACGGGTGCAGCTCTGCGCGACTGACGTTTCGCTGACTGTCAGTGCGTAGGATCAAACCCGGCTTGGCGTGCCGGCCAAGCCCCGAGCGCGGAGCGGCGTTGGGGATTTGTCCTAACCCGGCGCTGCTCCTAGCCCGCTGCTGATCTGCCTGTGCTGCTTCAACCGACGCCCGACGCGCATTCCACCAGAGGCCGGACTTAGTTGCGAGGCAGGCGCAGCTCAGCCGTCCTCGCGCTCCCACTCGATCGAAAACGACGGCGCGGCGGACGGCGATCTAGCCGTCATCGATGCAATCCGGCAGCCCGCGATCACCACACCAACGGGCTGGCGCATTAGACGGCCGGCTTTACGGTCGGGGTTGATCGGGGTGGGGTTGCGCCGATTGATCAACCGTTGACCACTGCTCTCCTGGATCAAGGCGAAGCCAAGCCGCACGCTCGCGCTTAGGCGATCACAGCCGTTCTGCGACGACGTTGGCCAATATAAATGCCCTAGGGGTGCGGCAGGTTGCCACAGTTTGCAAGTGCCAAATCTTAAGGGATCGCAAATATTTGTGGTCCAATTTGCGCGAACTAATCGGAAAAACGAGGAAAGTTTATGGTACGTTTGGGTCGCCCGTTCGAGGACAACCGCGT
>DATEQL010000206.1:0-8102 GCA_035272665.1 Allostellaceae bacterium | reverse complement strand
ACCGCGGCGCTCTGCACCGCGAGACGCACCCCCGGAGAAAGGCCCCGCAGATCGTCGATCCATGAGACGACTGCCAAGAGGCCTGTGCCGAATGCAATGCCGATTACCAGCGACTCGACCGAGCCGGTCTTATAAAGGACGAGCCACGCCAGCAGCACCGAACCGGTTACGGCGATCCCACCGCCCCGCGGTGTCGGTGCAAGATGGGATGAGCGTTGGTTCGGGTGATCGAGCACTGCCCGCCGTCGCAAGACGGGAATTAATACTCTAGTGGCGAGCCAACAGACGAGGCCGGTCGCGATGGCAACCGTCGCCGGCAGCAGCGCCTCAGTCATTCCCCACTGGCTGACTTGCGGCAGGCCGATCCCCAACAACCTCCTTTGGCTCGCGGCGGAGTGCCCAACGGACGGCCGCGCCTTCCGCGCCGACCGTTCCGCTCAGCACCACCTGCTGGGTCTTTCGGGCCTCACCCGAGCCAAGATAAACGCTCTCGCCGAGGCTCATCTGGGCGCCGGCAGCACGCAGCCGCCAGAACATCCCGCTCGGCAATCGCAACAAGGCCGCGGCGCCGTCCTGGGCGAGCGAGCCTTGCACCGAGGGATGCAAGTGAAAGCGCACAGCGAAGGCTGCGCCCGGCCGACCGGTGAGCCTCTCCTCGCCGCGCAGATCCTCACCATCGGCTGCCAGAAAGAGTTGGCGCGCATAGGTCAGACCGAACCGCTCGCGATAGCCGTCATGCGTTGCCGAGATCCATTGCTGGCCCTCTTGCTCGGCCCGCTCGCGAGCGATCGACGCAGGGCCGCGGCCAAGGGTGCCGTCCTCCCGGATCTCGACCGAATTGGTGTCAGCGACCACGAGCACCGAGTGGGCGGCGCTGGCCCGCGCAACGCGCGACCAGCTCGATTTGGGGCCACGATAGGCGCCGCAATTGACTATGATCCGCTCGCGCTCATGGCTCATCTCGAAAGACAGCGTCCCAGCATGGGCGGATTGATCGAAACCGTGCGGCGGCGGTCTCCCGGTATCAATGATCACGAGGCTCCTGCCGGCCTGCAGCCGATCGAAGCCGGTATGGGTCGCCTGCGCGGGTGCGCCCCCCTTGGTCTCCGACCGCGTCAGAACGAGATCGATCAGAACCCCGTCCTCTTCCAGCGAATCGTTGAACAGCGCGAGGCGGCGATCGCCGTGCCGGAAGAAACGCAGCATCGGGGCCATTCGCTCGATCGCGGATTGCAGCCCACCGGGTGTCTCGATCTGCGCCGCCCGTAAAACGCCGCGCGTATCGATCAGATCCTGGAGTACCTTAAGCTGCAACGATGGGTCCCGCGACAGATGGCCGCCATCGGGAAGGATCTGACCCGACACCTCGCGCTCGAACGCCCTGAGCACCTTTGCAAGCCGCGCCTCGGAATCGCCGAGCGCAGCCCGGCCGGCGATCAGACCTTTGAGCGCCCGCAGACGCGCGGCGCCGAAGACTTCCCAGGATGCCGTCCGCGCGAGATGGCGCAACTGGGCGGCGATGCTCGTCAGCATCGCACGGCGCAACGCGTGATCCTGGTCGTGTCTGCCGATCTCGTCGAATTGCGCGATCCAGGCGAAGACCCGCGTCGCCAGCACGTCGGACCGCCATGCGACGCCATGCCAAGCGGTATTCTCGCGCAGCCAGCTTTGCACCAGATCGCCCGCTGCGTCACGCGCAGCTCCCCCTGCGGTGGCGAGGTCCGCGATCCAGCCGAAGCTATGCCACGCGGCGAGCCATTCCGGCCCCGCCGAAGGCGGAAACCAACGCGGCGAGGGATTGCGGACCAACTCTCCGGCGAGCTCGATCTCGCCGCCTGCGATCGCCGCGCCGCGGGTTGCGTCGCCCGGCCAGCGCTGGCCGATCCGCAGCCTCAGATCGGTGGGAACGCGGCCGATCAGCGTGTGACGATAAAGCGGGCCGGCTGCGAGTGCCCGTAGCGCCTCGCGGCGCAGCCGCGTCAGGAGCCCGGCATTATTGCTGGCTGAGGGCCGCCGGGTCGTCGTTGCTCTCTTGTCGGCTGGGGCAGGCGTCATCGGCGCCGCACCGGATCGCGCGACCGTGCCGGCCGCCTGACCCGCCGGTCATGCAGGGCTTGCCGATCAGGGGAACCCATGCCCGTTTCGTAACAAGGAAAGGGCGCCGCCGCAAGCCGGCGAGCAAGCACTCGACGGCACCCGCGCCAACCCGCGTCGAGATGGCGGATGCGGCTAGCGGCTAGTTCTCTTTGACGAGCCGGGCGCAGAAGAAGCCGTCGACGCCGTCATATTCGTGGAAATGGCACGGCAATGTCCGCAGATCGCCCTCGGCGGTGATCCATTCCGGCTGGACGCCGATCTCGTCGGGGTCGATCGATCGGCGCGCGACCGGCGCGCCGGCACGAAAGAGCGCCGCTATCGGTTCCGGCCCTTCCTCCGCCTCGAGCGAGCAGGTGCAGTAGACCAGCGTGCCTCCCGGTCGCAGCATATCAACCGCCGCGCGCAGCAGATTCTCCTGCACCACCGCAAGGCGGGCGACATCGTCAGGCTGTTTGAGATGCGGCACGTCCGGATGACGGCGGATCGCACCGGTCGTGCTGCACGGAGCGTCGAGCAGCACCGCGTCGACCGGGCGCGGTGGCCGCCAAGTCAACGCGTCCGCCGCTACCGCCTCGATCGGCACGGCCAGTCGATCGAGGTTGGCGACGAGCCGCTCGAGGCGACGAGCCGAGCGATCCACCGCCGTCAC
Organism: Allostellaceae bacterium; assembly: GCA_035272665.1. GTDB lineage: Bacteria > Pseudomonadota > Alphaproteobacteria > ATCC43930 > CGMCC-115725 > AP-15. Next base: position 5,356 of record DATEQL010000206.1, on the reverse strand, counting down.
CCGGGCGCCGGCGGTCGCAAGCTGGGCGGTCTTGCCGCCCGGCGCGGCGCAGAGGTCGACGACGTCGCGGCCGCAGAGGTCGCCGAACAGCCGCGCGGGCAGCGCCGCGGCAGCGTCCTGAACCCACCACGCACCCTCGGCATAGCCCGGCAGCATGACGAGAGATCCGCCGGCCGCACGGCGCAAGGTCCCGGTAGGCAGCAATATTCCTTGCAGCTTGTCGCACCACGCCTCGACGTCGTCGCGCACTGTCAGATCGAGCGGGGCCTCTTTTAGATGCGACACCGCGATGGCCCGGGCGGTCGCCTCGCCGTAGCTGCGGCTCCACGACTGCCACAGCCAATCCGGTGTGTTGAGCCGGGGGGCGTCCTGGTCTTCGATCCGCGCGGCGCCTTCGATGCTCAAGCGCCGGAGCACCGCATTGACGAGCCCCTTGTGCGAAAGAAAGCCCCGGCTATGGGCGAGATCGACGCTGGTCGCCACCGCCGCGTGCGGTGGGGTGCGCAGGAACAGCAGCTGGGCGACCCCGAGCCGCAATATGTCGTGCACCGAAGCCGCCCGCGGCGCCAACGGTGTGCTGAGGCAATCGGCGATCAGCGCGTCGATCTGGCCGAGCCGGCGCAGCACGGTCGCCACCAGCAGCCGCGCGAAGGCGCGATCCCGCCCTGACAGCTGCTGCATCGCCAAATTGTCTTCTATGGCTTCGTCGAGCGGCCGCTTGCGGCGCAAGACCGCACCGATCAGGTCGAGCGCAACGTTTCGCGCGGTCGGCGCTTGGGACGTCAAGGTTCTTGCATCCACCCTTAGCACCGCTGGAATCTTGGTCAGGCCGAAATTGCCCGGTCTAACGCTCGGCTTCAAGTTTCGTTCCGCGATTTTCTTAACCGGTCGAAGCCGTCCCCGTGATCCCGGCCGAAAGATTGAGCGAGAAAGGGCTTTGTGCCCATATTTCTGCTATGGATGATCGATCGCGCGAGCAACACGAGCCGCGGCCCGCCGCGCCAGCCCGAAAGGTGCGTCCGCCCGCGACGCAGCCGCGTGAGATCGGCGGTCCAAGAGGCCCCGAGCCGACCCGTTACGGGGATTGGGAGATTAACGGCCGCTGTACGGATTTTTGAACCACCGGCCAAACGGGCGTCGACCGGCGAGGGAACGCAGATGGAGCTTGTTGTGGGGCCGCGCCTGTCGGCGGCGAGTGGCATCGCGATTACCGGCATCGATCTTGCGGAGTCCCTGTCGCCCGAGCTGGAAGCACAAATCCTGCAGGCGTTTCTCGACCACCACGTCGTCGTCTTCCCCGGCCAGGTGCTGACCAGGGAGCAGCAATACGCCTTCGCGCGGAATTTCGGCGAGGTCGAGCCGTCGGGCCAACCGGGTAGCAAGCGCTACCAGGTCGCCCATGTGATCTCCAACCTCGACAAGGACGGCAATCCGGTCGACCGGTCTTCCTCTCCGGTCAGCAACTACCGTTGGCACACCGACAAGTCCTACCACGCGGTGCCGCCGGCGCTGACGATGCTTTACGGGATCGAGCTGCCGCCCAAGGGCGGCGACACCGAGTTCGCGAACGCCGTGGCGGGCTATGCGGCGCTGCCGGAGGAAACCAAGCGCCGCATCGCCGGACTGCGCGTGGTCTTTCGCTGGGGAGCGAGCGGCGGTCAGTCGATCGCTGCTATGGGTGACCGTCCGCCGGTCGATCACCCGCTCGTCCGTACTCATCCGGATACCGGTCACAAGGCGCTCTATCTCGGCAACCACGCCTCGCACATCCTCGGCATGCCCGAGGCGGAGGGAGCCGCCCTCCTCGATCAGCTGTTGCAACACGCGACCCAGCGGCGATTCGTCTACGCCCACCGTTGGCGCAGGGGCGATCTCGTGATGTGGGACAACCGCTGTCTGCTGCATCGGGCCGTTGCCAATTACGAGACGGGCAAGGACCGGCGCATCCTGCACCGCAGCGTGGTGCGCGGCACGGTCCCGTTCTGACCGCCCTCCTCTCACCATGCCGATAGCGCGCGCCGGGGGGCGAGCTGACCGGCGCGGACCGCCGCTCGCCCTCTTGGCCCTCGTCACCGCGATAGCACCCGCGGCCTTGCATATGCTGGTGCCGGCGCTGCCGTTGCTCGCCGCGGTCTTCGATGCCGCACCGGGTGCCGTCCAGCTGGTGCTGACCCTGTTTCTCGCCGGGATTGCGGCGGGACAGCTGGTGTACGGCCCGGTCTCCGACCGCTTCGGGCGCCGCCCGGTGCTGATCGCCGGGCTCGCACTGTTTTTCGCCGGCACGGTGCTGTGCGGGCTCGCCTGGTCGCTGCCGGCGCTGATCATCGGCCGCACGCTCCAGGCGCTGGGCGGCTGCGCGGGGATGGTGCTCGGCCGCGCGATCGTAGGCGACGTCTACGACCGCGAGCGCGCTTCGAGTGCCTTGGCGACGATCATGATGGCGATGAGCCTGGCGCCCTCGCTGTCGCCGCTGATCGGCGCTTATCTCGCCGAATGGGTCGGATGGCGCGCCGATTTCGTTCTGCTCGGCACAGCCGGGGCGGCGGTCCTGGCGCTCACTGCAGCCAAGCTCGAAGAGACCCATGCTCCGGCACCGGTCAACCTCGTCGGCATGGTCGGCTCGTTTGTGTTGCTATCGCGGTCGCCGGCCTTTCTCGGTGTCGCGTTCGCCACGGCGTTCACCAGCGCCTCGTGGTTCACGTTTCTGGCGGCCGCACCCTATCTGCTTTCCGGGGTGCTGCACCAGCCGCCCAGCGCCTACGGCCTGATGATCCTGCTGCCGATGGCCGGCTATGTCCTCGGCAATGCCGTTGTCGTGCGGTTGTCGGTGCTGCTCGGCAGCACCCGCCTGTTCATTCTGGGTCTCGCGCTGTCACTCGTCTCGGGGGTGATGCTGGCACTCTGGTGTCTCGACGGGCTGACGCCGTTGGCGCTCTTTGTGCCGATGGCGATCAGCTCGATCGGCAACGGCATGAGCCAGCCGCCCGGCGTCGCCGCCGGCCTCAGCGTCTATCCGCGGATCGCCGGTGCGGCCTCGGGGCTGATGGGCTTCATGCAGATGACGGTCGCGGCACTCGGCACCTTGCTGCTCGGCTTGCTGCCGCGGGACAGCGTGCTCGCGATGGCGGCGGTCGTCGGCGCCTCTCTGGCGTTCGCCTTCCTCTGCGGGCTCCTGACCTTGCGCGGGCCCGTGGAGGGGCCGCGTCCGGCTACAACGGCGCGGTTCTCCAATTACAAGACCTGAAGCCCTCCCTCGTGAGAAAACCTTCAGACGTCCTTCTTGTCGCTCCGGAGAGCCGCCAAAATTTCCCGCTTAGACGGGAAAATTCCCGGCAAAAAAATGCCTTTGGCACGCCAAAATCGGCCGGTTCACCACAGATAATCCCACGCTATCAAATAGCTTAGGGTAGCCGAGACCGGACCATGGCCGGAGTCGCAACCGGGAATTTTCAGCCCTGAAAACCGGGAAAACTTGCAATAACCGGGAAATAACCGGGAAAGCGAAGCCGATCGCCCAGACGAGAAGCCTCAGGCCCGCGTATACGGTACGCGCCGATCTTGACACAAAGATGGCGGACCGATGGGCCGCGCCTGATGCTTAATGCACGGCGGTCGCCGCATGGGGTAGGATCGTCCGCCACCGAGGAGGCGCCATGGAGCCCGCAGGCCAAGGCCTCGTCGAACGTCGGCTCGCAGCGATCCTTGCGGCCGATGTCGCCGGCTATTCGCGCCTGATCGAAGGCAATGAGGAGGGGACGCTCCGCCGGCTCAAGGCGCTCCGCGCCGAGCTGGTCGATCCCAAGATTGCCGGCCATCGCGGGCGCATCGTCAAGACCACCGGCGACGGGATGCTGGTCGAGTTCGCCAGCGTCGTCGACGCGCTCAGATGCGCGGCCGAGCTGCAGGCGGCGATAGCTAGAAGAAATGCCCCGCTACCGCTGGACCACCGCATCGAGTTCCGCATCGGGATCAACGTCGGCGATATCGTCGTCGAGGACGGCGACATCTTCGGCGACGGCGTCAATGTCGCGGCTCGGCTTGAAGGCTTGGCCGAGCCCGGCGGGATCTGCGTCTCGGCGCGGGTGCAGGAGGATGCCGCGGGCCGGCTTGACCTCGCCTTCGAAGATTTGGGCGAGCAGCAGCTCAAAAACATCGCGCGGCCGGTGCGGGTCTACCGGGTCCGTCCGGTGAACAATTCACCCGCAGTGACCGGCCCAGCGCTGCCGCTGCCCGACAAACCGTCGATCGCGGTGCTGCCCTTTGCCAACATGAGCGGCGACCCGGAGCAGGAATACTTCGTCGACGGGATGGTCGAGGAGATCATTACGGCCCTCTCCCGTATTCGCTGGCTCTTCGTCATCGCCCGGAATTCGACCTTCACCTACAAGGGCCGCACCGTCGACGTGAAAGAGGTCGGGCGCGAGTTGGGCGTCCGCTATGTGCTCGAAGGCTCGGTTCGCAAGGCGGGAACGCGGGTGCGCATCACCGGGCAGCTGATCGATACGCTGACCGGCACGCATCTCTGGGCCGACCGCTTCGACGGCTCGCTCGAAGACATCTTCGAGCTTCAGGACGAAATCGCCGTCAGTGTTGCTGGGGTCATAGAGCCGGCGTTGCAAGCGGCCGAGATGCGCCGTTCCGCAGCGCGGCCGACGACCGACCTCAGCGCCTACGATCTCTACCTGCGCGCGCTTGCAGCAGTCTTCCCGTTCACGAAAGACCGGACTTTCGAGGCTCTGGGATTGCTCGAACAGGCGATCGCAATCGATCGGCATTACGGGCCGGCGCTGTCCTGGACGGCGATCTGCCATCTGCGGCTCGCCTATGACGGCTGGGCCGAAGAACCGGAGACATCCCGCTTCAAGAGCATCGATCTTGCTCGGCAGGCGCTCCAGGCGGCGGAGAACGACCCGGGCATCCTCGCCAACGCCGCCTTCGTGCTGGGATCTTTCGGCGAGGATATCGGCGCCATGATCGGGCTGGTCGACCGTGCGTTGACGCTCAACCCGAGCTTCGCCCGCGGCTGGAATTGGAGCGGCACGCTCAGGCTAATGGCCGGCCAACACGATCTCGCGATCGAGCATGTCGAGATCGCGCTGCGGTTGAGCCCGCGCGAGCGTTTCGGTCTGCCGCTATTCATCATCGGCCAAGCCTATTTCTTCAAACGTCGGTTTGACGAAGCGGCGGCGAAGCTGCTCCTGGCCATTCAAGACGATCCAGGCTTTCCCCTCTCATACCGCTTTCTCGCCGCGTGCTATGCCCATATGGGGCGGCTCGACGAAGCGTGCGCGATCGTCGCCCGGCTGCGCGCCATTACTCCGGTAGTCGTGCCGAGCGATGTGCCTTGGCGCAACCC
>DATEQL010000205.1:0-6777 GCA_035272665.1 Allostellaceae bacterium | reverse complement strand
CGAGACCGCCATCAGATGTTTACCCGCTCCGACCTGGAGGCCTCACCGCGAGGCTGAGCATGATACTCTCTGCGCGGCCAAGCGCAGGCCGGCTCGGTTGCCGTTTCTAGTTTCTCACGGCGAGAAGCTGATACAAGAGCGCCCGGCTGCCGGGGTGCGGCTTCGTCGTTCGTGGAGACATCCGCTATGACAATCGATCTGCAGCGTGCCGTGGACGAGTTCTGGGCAGGGCGGGCCGGCGGCGGGTACTTCCCGGCCGACTATTTCGACCGACTGAGCTTGGATGAGGCGTACCGCATCCAATTGGCGCTGATCGATCGCCGCTGTGCGGCGGGCGAGCGGCAGATCGGTTGGAAGGTCGGCCTGACCTCAAAGGCTATCCAGGAGCAGTTCGGGTTTCACGAGCCCGCCTTCGGCTGCATCCTCGAGACCCGGCCGAGCGGCACTGTGTTCGCCGCCCGGGACCTGGTTAAGCCCGGTTTCGAGACGGAGCTTTGCATGCGCCTGGGGCCCCCGCTCGCAGGCGAGGTGTCGCTCGAGGAGGTGCGGGCCGCGGTCGCTGTCGTCCACCCGGCCTTCGAGATCACCGAGACGCGCGGCGACCCCGCGCAGATTGCGTTGATGCTGGCCGACAACGCGCAGCAGCGCTCGGTCATTCTCGGTGAACCGATCGAGCTTACGCCGGCGCTGCGGCTCCACGAAGTAGAGGCGCGCGTCGAGCTGAACGGAAGCGTCGTCGCGACGGGCATCGGCGCCGCAGTGCTCGACCATCCGCTGAACTCGGTCGTCTGGCTCGCGCGCAAGCTCGGCGAATACGGACGCAGCCTACGAGCGGGCGAGATCGTGATGACGGGCTCCCTGGTGCGCCAGTTCCCGCTCGCGGCGGGTGACCACGCCTGGGCGAGCTTCTCGGGCGTCGGCACGGTCGAGGTGCGGGTCGTATGACGACCGTCGAAGCACCGCCCGGGCGGACCGGCATCGAGGTCGACCTCGAAGGTGCGGCACTGCTGACCAATCCGCTGTTGAACAAAGGCACGGCCTTCACCGATGACGAGCGCAGCGTCTTTGCATTGCACGGCCTGCTGCCGCCGCACGTCGGGACCCTCGACAATCAACTCACGCGGCGGCTCCAGGCGGTTCGGAAATTCGACCGGGACCTCGACCGCTATGTCTTCCTGCGCGGATTGCAGGACGCCAACGAGACATTGTTCTATGCACTGTTGACGCGCAATCTCGCCGAGATGCTGCCGCTTGTCTACACGCCGACCGTCGGTCAAGGCTGCGAGGAGTTCAGCAACTACTGGTACTACCCGCGCGGGCTGTTCCTGAGCTGGCCGCACCGTGCCCATATCGCAGATATCCTTTCCCACCCCCGGTTCGACAAGATCGAGGCTATCGTCGTCAGCGACGGCGAGCGCATCCTGGGTCTCGGCGACCAGGGTGCCGGCGGCATGGGCATCCCGATCGGCAAGCTCTCGCTCTATACCGCCTGCGCCGGCCTCCACCCGGCGACGACCCTGCCCATTCTGCTCGACACCGGCACCGACAATCGCGAGCGGCTCGCCGATCCCGTTTATGTCGGATGGCGGCACGAGCGCGTGCGCGGCGCCGATTACGACGCCTTCATCGAGCAGTTCGTCATTGCAGTAGAGCGGCGCTGGTCGCACGTACTCCTGCAGTGGGAAGATTTCGCACGCGCCAATGCCGGGCGCATGCTCGAACGCTATCGCGACCGTTTGTGCACCTTCAACGACGACATCCAAGGCACCGCGGCCGTCGCGGCCGGCACATTATTAGCCGCAACGCGCGTCACCGCTACGGCACTGCGGGATCAAACCTTTGTGCTGTTCGGCGCCGGGACCGCGGGCTGTGGCATCGGTCGTCTGCTGTTGAAGCTGATGATCGACGACGGCGTCCCCGAGCGCGAGGCACGACGCCGATTCTTTGCCGTCGACCGCGACGGCCTGTTGGTCGAAGGGATGGCGGATCTGCAGCCTTTCCAGGCGCCCTTTGTCCAGCCGCGCGATGCCGTCGCCCAATGGACTCGCTCGCACCCCGACCGCATCGATCTCCTCGACGTGGTCAAGAATGCACCGCCGACGGTGCTGATCGGGGTTTCCGGCCAGCCCGGCATGTTCACCGAGGACGTCGTGCGCGCGATGGCGAGTGCCGTCGATCGGCCGGTAATCTTTCCGCTCTCCAACCCGGTCTCGCGCAGCGAGGCGACACCGGCCGATCTGTTGCGCTGGACCAATGGGCGCGCGCCGTCGGGACCGGCAGCCCGTTCCCTCCGGTCGAACTCGACGGCAAGCCGTTCACTGTCGATCAGACCAACAATGCCTACATCTTCCCAGGTGTCGGTCTCGGTGTCCTCGCCATCAAGGCCCGCCGCGTCAGCGACGATATGTTCGCCGCTGCGGCAAAGGCGCTGGCCGGCGTCTCGCCCGCTCGTCGCGAGACACGGGAGAACCTTTTACCGCCGGTGCACGACCTGCGCTCGGTCGCGATCACCGTTGCCGCGGCCGTCGCCCGCCAGGCCCGCGCCGAAGGACTGTGCGAGCCCTTCGACGACACCGCGCTGGACCGGCTCATCGCGCAAAAGATGTGGGAACCGGTCTATCGACCCTATTACCGAAAGGCTTCGTGACCCGAGGACATCATGAATGGATCTTCTGATCAGCGGCACGCAACGCAGAAGCTTGACGAGCGGCGGGCGAAGGGCGCCGACTGGCGGCGTCAGGTGCCACTCGATGCGCAGGCCCAGTGGAAGCCGCCAGCGAACCGGGCCGACCCGGTCGCGGTGCTGATCGAGCAGGGCAAAAGCCGCATCGCGGAACTGCTTCCGGTGCGTTATGCGCGGATGAAGACCGACCCCTTCGCGTTTCTGCGCGGCGGGGCGGCGGTCATGGCTGCGGACCTCGCTGCCGGCCCATCCACCGGTCTGCGCGTGCAGGCTTGCGGCGATTGCCATCTGGGCAATTTCGGCGCCTATGCGACGCCCGAGGGAACGCCCGTCTTCGACGTTAATGATTTCGACGAAACGCTCCCGGCTCCGTTCGAGTGGGATGTGAAACGGCTAGCGACGAGCCTCGCCGTAGCCGGGCGGGCTGCGGAGTCCTCGGAGCGGGAGTGCCGGAGCCTCGCCCGCACCGCGGTTAAGAGCTATCGCCGGCATCTGGGGCAGCTGGCACCGCTACCCCCGCTCGCCGCCTGGAGTTCGCGGATCGATCTCGCCGCCAACATAGCCGACATCGACTCCGCCAAGGTCCGCCGCAAAATCGAGCAGCGCCGCGCTGCCGTGCTGGAGGGCGGTGCGAACCATTTCGGCCTCGTCGAACAGAAAAACGGTGCCTGGAAGATCAGGGACAAGCCGCCGCTGGTACGCCATCTGAGCCACCACGAGCTCCATGCACACCAGGCTTTCGCGTCCTATGCCGAGACATTGCAGGAGGATCGGCGGGTGCTACTGCAGCGCTACCATCGCCGCGACATTGCCTTCAAGATCGTCGGGGTCGGCAGCGTCGGCACATTCTGCGCGATTGGCTTGTTTGTGGCGGATGATGGTTCGCCGCTTTTGTTGCAGATCAAAGAGACGCAGGAATCGGTGCTGGCCCCGTTCGCGGGGGCGTCCGATTATGCCAATCATGGGCAGCGCGTGGTGGTCGGGCAGCGCATGATGCAGGCGGCGACCGACGTCTTTCTCGGCTGGACGCAGAACCCGGTGAACGGGCGATATTTCTACGTCCGGCGGCTGAAGGATCCCGGGCTCGCCAATATCGGCACCCGCCTCGAAGCGGAGCTACCGTTCTACGCCGCCCTGTGCGGGCGCACCCTGGCGCGCGCTCATGCGCGCGCCGGCGATGCGGTGGCATTGTCCGGCTACATGGGCGAGGAAAACGAATTCGACAAAGCGATCGCCGAATTCGGATTGGCTTACGCCGACCAGACGGAGCACGATTGGCGCGGCTTCCTCGACGCGATCAAGGCCGGCCGGGTCAGCGTCGAGGAACAACACGTTCCGTCAACTTGACACCACCCCGGCCGCCGACCAATTGTTCTGGCATGAAGAGGCTTTCCCGCCGGCACACGCGCGCCCTCCCACTGATGATGGCAGAGTTGGCGATGGCCTCATGGGAGACGATCGCGCGCCGAACCGCAATGATCGTTCAGGGCACGTGCACCTCTGCGGAATATCAGCGCATGGTGATGGAGAAAGCCGCGGCCTTGCAGCAATCGACGATCGCTGTGATGACCGGGCGCGGGAAGAAAGCGGCGCTTGCACCATGGCACAAGCGAGCCACCGCGAACGCGAAGCGGCTGCGCCGGAAGACGTAAGCAAGTCGCTGGGGTCGCAGCGAATCCTCTCAGATCGGGATTGCCAGACGGGTCTCGATCTGGGGCTGTCGAGGACGACGGTCTTGCGGGCGAATTTCCAGATCCCGTCCTGGCGCCGTACCTGACCGACATTGCGTCCGCTGCTTGTTGGTGGACGCGTTACTGGGGCGCAGGTCCATGACGCGCGGGTCGCGGCGCTGTGCCGACAGCATGGCGTGCGCGAACTGTGGTCGGCAAACCGGGACTTCCGCCGTTTCCTAAGGCTCGCGGTAGTAAACCCGCTCGTCGGCGATGGGTAGACGCCAACTCACGCTAATTGATCGAGTAGCGTCTTTGCGTCCTTCAGATCGGCGGTATCGAAGCTCTCGGTGAACCAGCCGTAGACCGGCGCCAGCAAATCGCGCGCTTCGGCCCGCCGGTCCTGTTCGCCCCACAGCCATGCCAGGCTCGTCGCCGCACGCAACTCGTAGGACTTGGCTTGTTGCAGCCGCGCGATGCAAAGCGCCTGCTCAAAGGCGCTTTGGGCCTCGTCGCGCCGATTGAGACCGACGAGCGCAAGCCCTTCAAGGCGATAAAGCTCAGCCTCCCAGCGGCGCTGCCCTCTTTCTTCCTGCGTCGTAAGTCCCTGCCGCACTGCGGCAAGGGCCGGTCTGTGCTCGTCCCGCTTTGCCAGCGCTTCGGCCAACCTGCCGATCGTCACTCGGAGACTGACCCAAAACGAATCTCGAAATATCAGCATGTTATTTTTCATTCCCGCGAAAGAGCGTGTGAAGAAATTCGCCGCCAGCTCGTCTCCCCGGTGAAAGCCGGGGCCCATTGCCCCGCGGCATGAACCTTTCATCGATAGGTAAGGCATTGCGAATGCTTGGTAAGCTCGGAGCAGTGGAGGGATGGGTCCCGGCTTTCGCCGGGAAGACGCCAAATGGTTTGCGGCGCCGCGAGACCCGCACCCTATTTCTTTACACGCTCTTCTCGCGGGGGTGACGGGTATCACCGACAATCGCGCAACAGCTCGGGATCGCGAGGTACGTGGTGGGAGGTGCCTCTTCTTTCCGAAATGGCCCCGGTGGCGATTGGGCTCGGCGACGAGGCCGGGCCGCTCGTTCTTCGCCGGGCACAACGACACCGCGCCGACGACCGGCATTGACATGACCACCGCCTCGCCTACGGTACGGGAGAACGCCATCAAAGACTACCAGGAGGCACGGTGGACGCCAGGGAGCTGAGAGAGCTGCAGGCGCCTCTCAAGGAGCGCTATCGCGCCGAGCCGGAGGCCGCACTCGTGACGTTGCGGGCGCAGGGCCGGCTCGACGGCGCGGGTCTGACCTGCAAGGTCGAGACCGGTCGCGCGCCGGTCGAGGCGGGCCTCCATCCCGCGACCGGCGGCGACGGGCTCAGTGCGTGCTCGGGGGACATGCTGCTCGAGGCGCTGGTCGCCTGCGCCGGCGTCACGCTCCGCGCGGTCGCGACCGCGCTCGACATCGAGCTGCGCGGCGGCACGGTCAGCGCCGAGGGCGACCTCGATTTTCGCGGCACGCTCGGCGTGAGCAGAGAGGCTCCGGTCGGCTTCCGCGACATTCGTTTGCGCCTCGATCTCGACACCGACGCACCCGCCAACAAGCTCGAAAGCCTCATCAAGCTTACCGAGCGCTATTGCGTCGTTTATCAGACCCTGCAGACCCCTGCCAAGCTCACCCTATCGGTACGGACGACGCCATAAGGGGGCCCCCGCTGCCCTCAGGTCACTCGCGCGTGTCGATCTTGCCTGTCAGCGGAATCTGCTTTTCACGTTTGACGGGAAGGAATATGGACCAGCGTTGAACATCGATAAGGCATTCGTCGTGTATGTGCGGGGGCAAAGCGAGGAAGCCGGCTTTCAGACAGTCCCTCCGCCTGGCTGTGAATATGTGACCAAGTACATAGAATTCTGGCTCCACTTTATCGGCGTGCACAGTATCACGGCAATGACCGTTGAACACACGTGGGATGGGCGAGCGTTAGACATGATCGACGAGGGGAAGATGCGAGCAGCAGAGCTCGCGAAGGAGTTTTGAGAGCTACGCGGTTTGGCTGATTTGTACTGCACTGCGGAGCAGTCGCCAGGCGCGCAGAAAATCTCCATTGCCGGCCTTCCCCAGTCCGCCTCGGCAGGAGTTGTGGCGGCGGAGGAACATGTCGTCCGGCGGCACCGCGGCACTCATGGGCGCCATTCTCGACATAGCGCGGCTATGAACCCTTGCCGTCTCGTTCTGTCGATTATCGCAACGTGCCGGCAATTGAGAGGTTGAATTTATACCATAATTATGCAATTATCTTAAATCAGGAAAGTGCGTTATGGACAATCACCTGGCAATCCGCGATCGCTGCAAAATGTCGACACAAGCTCTCCCTGCTCCCTCCCTCAGAGGCCAATTGGCCTCCCTCAGAACATTCCCTGAGGGT
>DATEQL010000204.1:0-13526 GCA_035272665.1 Allostellaceae bacterium | reverse complement strand
GCCTCTAAGCCCTAGAGGCTGGTGGCGACCTCAGAGAAGACTGTGCTGAGGTTGGTGCCGACGGTTCCCATGACAACGACCGCAGCAACCGCGATCAACGCCGCGATTAGACCGTATTCGATCGCTGTAACACCGCTTTTGTCTTCCGTCAGGCGGCGGATGATCGACCTTTTTGCACCCTTCCCCTCGACTAGGCCCGGCAAGAATGATACGCAACCCATCATCATCTCCGACATAAAAGTTGGAGCGCCAATATCAAGTCACATGTATTACTGATTTGCTAATTTTTAAGACCAATTATTTACCTTTTTAGGTAAAAATAACAATAGTCCAGCTGGACCTAATAACCATATTTGGGCTGGAGTGACGAGAACCTACGACAAAGCGCGCGGCTCCTTGCATCGCGCATCCTGGTGTCGTGCTTAAATTCCGTCTAACGGCGCCCGGCCTAAGCTCGTCGATTGCCACCCGGATTGGACTGGGCGTATTCGGCTAATTGGCCGACTCCAGGGCGGCCTCGGCGGTGGCCCGCCGTGCAGTTTCCAATTCAGCCGCCTTCTTCTCGATCAGCTCGACGAGATGATCGACAATGTCGGCGTCTTTCAGGCGGTGATCGGTCAGGCCGCCGATATACACCTGATGCGTGCCGTTGCCGCCGCCGGTAAAGCCGATATCGGTCTCGCGCGCTTCCCCCGGGCCATTGACGACACAGCCGATGACTGAGACCGTCAGTGGCGTCGTGATGTGGGCGAGGCGCTCCTCAAGCCGCTCGACGGTCTTGATCACCTCGAACTGCTGGCGCGCGCAAGACGGGCAGGAAATGACGGTGACCCCGCGGCGCCGCAGGTTCAGCGACTTCAGCATTTCGAAGCCGGCCTTGACCTCCTCGACTGGATCGGCTGACAGCGAAACCCGGATCGTGTCGCCAATCCCCGACCACAGCAGCATGCCGAGCCCGATCGAGGACTTGACCGTACCGCTGCGCAGACCGCCCGCCTCAGTGATCCCGAGATGGAGAGGGTAGTCGCAGGCTTCGGCGAGCTGCTGATAGGCGGCGACCGCGAGAAACACGTCGGAGGCCTTGCACGAGATCTTGAACTCGAAGAAGTCGTTGTCCTCGAGGATCTTGGCATGGTTGAGGGCACTCTCGACCATCGCCTCGGGGCATGGCTCGCCATAGCGCTCTAGGAGATCGCGTTCGAGCGAGCCGGCATTGACGCCGATCCGCATCGAGCAGCCGTAGTCCTTGGCGGCCTTAATAACCTCGCGGACGCGGGTTGCGGAGCCGATGTTGCCGGGATTGATCCGCAGGCATGCCGCACCGCTCTCCGCCGCTTCGATTGCCCGTTTATAATGAAAGTGGATGTCGGCGACGATCGGCACCGTCACTTGCCGCACGATCTCCTTCAAAGCCAGCGCGGATTCCTGGTCGGGGCATGAGACACGAACGATATCCGCACCGGCAGCCTCGAGCGCCCGTACCTGCGCGACCGTCGCCTCGACGTCGCTCGTCACGGTGTTGGTCATCGATTGCACCGTGATCGGCGCATCGCCGCCGACCGGCACCTTGCCGACATGGATGGTGCGGCATCTACGACGATGGATGTCGCGATAGGGCCTGACGCTCATTCGGCAACACTCGCACAGTTAATACGCTGTCAACGGCTTATAGACAGATTTGATAGCAGAGGACAATCGAGGGCGAATTCACCCGCCGGCTGCGGTCCCCGGCATCAGCGCCTGCGGTTCGAGCGGAACGTTGCGGATCGCGCCGATCGGGCCGACCGACGGAGCAGGCTTGCCATCGACCGTAATCTCGAGACCGCCGGCATTGCCGGTGCGCATCAATACTCCGGGCCTGTCGGGCACACGGTAACTTTCGCCGGCCTTCAGCACGCGCGTGAAAAGCACAGATTGGTCGGTGTTGCGTATTTGGATCCAGCTGTCGGCAGTTGCCCGGATGACTATACGCGCCGGTCCATCGATGACCCCGTACGTGCGCGGCCCTTCGTTCCGGGATATCGTTGGCGGCCCCGCGGAGACCGGAGGGGCGGCCGCGGGTAGCGTCGACACCGCCGAAGCTAATGCAGGAGCCTGTGTCGAAGGAGTTACCACTGGAGCCGCGGCTGACTCCCCGGTCGCGCCGGGTTCGGAACCGGTCGAAACAGGTGCCGGGAATGCGGCGCCAGCCGGCGCTGAGGGCGGGGTTTCGGTGGCCGGCTCTGCGGCTGGCGGGGCTGTCGATTCGCTTGCGCGCTCCTCCGAAGGGGGCGTCAGAAGCCCGCTCGGAATTTCGGCGACGCGTTCGGGACGGGAGCGCTCGCCGGTCGAAAGATAGTACCAGGTACCATACCCGCAAAGCGCCAAGATCAGCGCCACCAGGAGCATCGCCCCGCCGGGAATGCTGCGTTCGCCGAGCGGCATAGGAAAAGCGAGATCCGGCTTGGTGTCGAGCCCCTTGGACTCGGCCTTGAAGCGGCGCAGGATCTCGTTACCGTCGAGCCTGAGGTGATCGCCATAGGCGCGCACGAAGCCGATTGCGTAAGTCGGGCCGGGAAGCAGGTCTGGACGTCCCGCCTCGAGCGCCGCCAAATAATCAGGCTTGATCCTGAGCGCGGCGGCAACACCGTCCAGTTCGAGACCCAGCGCTTCCCGCTGCTGCTTCAGCAGATCCCCAGCGGATCGCGGACCTGATGGCGACCCAGCTTCGCCGTCTGGAAAATCCTCAACAAAGGGCGTCTTGAAACGCCGTAACAACGCCATGTGATGATCCCGTTGCCGCGTCACCTTAACCAATGACGCCGGCCACTGTCCAACCGTGAACCGGCTAGCAGGACGAGAGGCCGCGGTTCGGCCTGGCTCACAAGACGATGTCGTGGTCTCGCGCGTAGGCTTCGAGCTTCGGTCTAAGCGAATGATCCGGCCGGCCCCCAATCTCGTCGAGGTAACCGGCGACAGCGCCAGCATCAAGACTGCGGATCATTGTCTTGACCGGGCCGATCGCGGTCGCCGCCATCGACAACGTTCTAAAGCCGAGCGCGATCAACGCCATCGCCTCGATCGGGTTGCCGGCCATCTCGCCGCACATGCTGAGCGGCACCCCGGCATCGCGAGCCTGCATGATGACTTCGCGGAAGAGAGCCAGCATCGGCATTGAGAGGGGATCGTAGCGATCGGCCAACCGAGGATTACCACGATCGCAGGCAAAGAGAAATTGTACCAAATCATTGGTGCCGATCGACAGGAAGTCGATCCGCTCGCACAGTGCGGGCAGCTGCCACAACAGCGCCGGCACTTCGAGCATGACCCCGATCTTGATTGGTGCGGGCAGCACCCTCCCCTCTTTCGCGGCGCGAGCGACTTCCATATCGAGGATCGCGCGTGCGTGTTCGAGCTCGGCGATCTCCGCTATCATCGGAAACTTGATGAACAGGGGCCGCGCCCCCGCCGCACGAATCAACGCGCGCATTTGTTGTCTCAGCATGGCCGGGCGGTCGAGCCCGATGCGGATCGCTCGCCAGCCCATCGCCGGATTGTCTTCGGCGGCATGGGGCAAATAGGGGAGCACCTTGTCGCCACCGATATCCAACGTGCGGAAGACAACCGGACGGTCGTCCGCTTGCTCGAACACGCTTCGGTAGAACTCGGTCTGGTCTTCGACGCCCGGAAAGCTGTCCCGCACCATGAACGGAATCTCGGTCCGAAAAAGCCCGATACCCTCGGCACCGGTCGTCCGGAGTTGGGGCAGGTCTATCAGCAGCCCCGCGTTCAGCAGCAGCTTGATTTCAACCCCGTCACGGGTGACCGATGCTGCTGAGCGCAGGGTGTCGTAAAAGGCGCGCCGGCGTGACCGCGCCTCGACCGTTGTCGCAACGGATTGGCGGATGTGCTCGCTCGGCCGGATCAGGACTTGAGCGTGGTCGCCGTCGACGATGACGACGTCGCCCGCCTCAATCCGGCTTGTCGCATCCTCGACCCGTCCGACGACTGGGATGTCGACAGCCCGAGCGACGATGGCGACATGTGCGGTCGGCGAGCCTTCTTCGAGTACGAGGCCCCTGATATGCTGTTGCGCGTAATCCATCAGCTCGGCCGGTCCCATTGCGCGGGCGACCAGAATGAATTCGGGCGGCAGCTCCGCCCAGGCCGCGCTCGGCGGACCTCCGGAGAGATGGTGCTGAAGACGGTTCGCTAGATCCTCAAGGTCATGAAGGCGCTCGCGCAGATACGGATCGCTCGCCTGCATCATCCGCGTGCGAGTGTCTTCGCGGACCTTTTGAACTGCTGCCTCGGCCGTCAGGCCGCTGCCGATCGCGTCCGCGATGCGGGCGACCCAGCCGCGATCGGCGGCGAACATGCGATAGCTCTCCAGGACGTCCCGGTGCTCGCCCATGCCGAGGCCCTGGCTTGTTGCCACCAGCTCGTCGATGGCTTCGCGCATTGCCGCGACCGCGCGGCGCAGGCGGGCGAGCTCGGCGGCGGCATCCTCGGCGACGACTTGGCGAATCAAGAGCTTGGGTTCGTGAAGGACGGCCGGTCCCACCGCCAGCCCAGCGTTCAGCCGGATGCCGACCAGCCGAACCGGGAGCATCCCTCCCCCACGACTTGGCCCGATTTCCAGGGGGTTGACGAGATCTCCTCTGGCTGCGAGTTCGGCGACAACCATCGCTATCGTCTGCAGCACCTCGATCTCATCCTCGGTATAATGGCGCAACGAGCGGTTTTGCACGACCAGCACGCCCAGCACCCGGCCGCCCCGGAGGATCGGCACACCCATCAGCGAGTGGTAGACCTCCTCGCCGGTCTCCGGCCGATAGGCGAAGTGCGGATGAGATTGTGCGTCGGCTAGAGCGAGCGGGCGCGCGGTCGCCGCGATCACCCCGACAAGGCCCTCGCCGACGCGCAGCCTCGTCCGATGCACCGCCTCCCGGCGCAGCCCCTCGGTGGCGAAGAGCTCAAGTACCTCGCCGGCGCGCATCACGTAGGCCGAACAGACTTCGGCTACCATCTCCGCGGCGATAATTCGGACGATGCGGTCGAGCCGCTCCTGCGCGGTGTTGGAACCTGCCATGATGTCGCGAAGGCGGCGAAGCAGGCGGCGGGTTCCGCTGACGCTCCCTCCAGCCTGGGTCATCCTCGCGCGTCTTGCCTTCCCAACACCGCCGGCTCGGACCGCGGCGACCAGAGACGCGTGCGTTTGTCGCGGGCGGTGAGAATAGCGAGTGCTTGGCCGACGAGCTCATCGAGAATCTCGGCGGTGCTCTGCTCGCGCGTCACAAAGCCGACGCTTTGCCCTGCCATCAGCGAGCCCGCTTCGGTATCACCGTCGATTACGGCGCGCCGCAACGCACCGGCCCAAAAGTGCTCGATCTCGAGCTGTGCCGCCTTGTGCGACAGCTCGCCTCGTGCGAACCGGTCGATGACCCCGCGTTGCACGGCGATGAATCGTTCGGTTGCGCGATTGTGCAGCGCGCGAACCGGGATCACCGGGAAACGCGGATCCAGCTGGATCGAAACGATGGCGTCGCGCGCCGCGGCGCGGATGAAGGCCTGTTTGAATCGCGGGTGCGCAATCGATTCGCGGGCGCAGACGAAGCGGGTGCCGAGCTGGACACCGGACGCGCCCATTTCGAGGTACGCCAGCATTGCCTCACCCCGACCGATCCCGCCCGCGACGAAGACGGGAACTTCGGCGAGATGCGGCAGGATTTCCTGAGCCAATACTCCTGTCGAAACCGGTCCGACGTGTCCACCCGCTTCGTTGCCCTCGACGACGATCGCATCGGCGCCCATGCGGACGAGCTTGCGCGCGAAGCCGAGCGCCGGCGCAAAGCAGAATACGCGCGCCCCACCACTTTTAATTCGACTCACCGCGGCACTGCTCGGGAGCCCGCCCGCCAGCACGACATGGCCGACATGATGGGCCGTGCAGACATCAATCAGCTTGAGAAGCTGAGGGTGCATGGTGATCAGGTTGACGCCAAAAGGGCGCGCGGTCATCGCCTTTGTCGCGAGAATCTCAGCGGAAAGCATCTCCGGCGACATAGATCCCGAAGCGATAACTCCGAAACCGCCGGCACTGGAGATGGCCGCGACCAGGTTGCGCTCCGACACCCAGGTCATGGCACCGCCCATTATGGCGAGGTCACAACCGAGAACATCTCGGCCGCGCGCCCATAACCGATCGAGCTCGGCATAGGTGTGCTCGCGTTCGGCGTCCCATCGTTTCGTTGCGTGCCCCCCGCCGACGTTAAGACCCGCAGAGCGGATGCCGTCGCTCATTCGGCGGCGTCGAGCCCGTAAGCGGTGTGCAGCGCCCGCAAAGCGAGCTCGGTGTACTCAGCTGCGATCAGGACGCTGACCTTGATCTCCGAGGTCGAGATGACCTGAATGTTGATTCCCTTGTCGGCGAGGGTCTGAAACATCTGCTTTGCGACACCGGCATGGCTGCGCATGCCAACGCCTATCACCGAGATCTTGACCACGTTCGAATCGGGCTTCAGTGCGGCGAAACCCAGCAGTGCTCGACTCTGTTCCAACACGGCCACGGCACGATCGAGATCCGCTCGCGCCACGGTGAAGGTGAGATCGGCTAGCCCATCTTCCGAGGCGTTCTGCACGATCATATCGACATTGATTGCGTGGTCCGCGAGCGGGCCGAAGATGGCTGCCGCCACGCCGGGCCGATCCGCCACCCTCTGCACGGTGATCTTGGCTTCGTCGCGACTGTACGCGATGCCGCTTACAACCTGATGTTCCACGATCTCGTCTTCGTCAACCAGAAGGGTTCCAGGAGCAGCGGTAAAGCTCGACCGAACATGCACGCGCACCCGATGGTTCATCGCCAGCTCGACCGAGCGCGTCTCCAACACCTTGGCGCCCTGCGACGCCATCTCCAACATTTCTTCGTAGGTGATTCTACCGAGCTTGCGAGCTTTCGCAACGATACGCGGATCGCTGGTGTAGACACCATCAACATCCGTGAAGATGTCACAGCGATCCGCTTCGAGCGCTGCTGCGAGGGCCACGGCGGAGGTATCAGAGCCGCCGCGACCGAGCGTGGTAATCCGCCCGCGAGGGCCGATACCCTGAAACCCTGCCACAACGGCAACCTGACCCCGCGCCAAGCGGCGTCGAAGTTCGGCGACGTCGATCGTCTCAATACGCGCTTTACCATGCACACCGTCGGTGCGGACCGGGATCTGCCAGCCGAGCCATGAACGCGCGTCAACCCCGAGGTCCTGCAGCGCGAGCGCGAGAAGACCGGCGGTCACCTGCTCGCCGGAGGAGACGACCACGTCGTACTCCCGCGCATCATGCACGCGGCTAGTTTCACGCGTCCAGTCGATGAGCTGGTTCGTCACCCCGGCCATCGCCGAGACGACGACGGCCACCTCATTCCCGATCTCGACTTCGCCGCTGATGCGTCGAGCAACATTCTTGATGAGGTCGACATCGGCCAGCGAGGTGCCGCCGAACTTTTGAACGATGCGACTCATGCTCCTCTCGCGGCGATGTCCGGGAAGCGGCGGGGAGCGCGAGGTCCACTCGCCGCAGCTGTGGCACCCATATTGCCGAGTCGAGGGCGTCATCACATACTCTTTTTCGGGCGATTGAGTTCCATCCAACCGTGCGTATCCAGAGATCAGGTTAGGAAGCGTGCGCGAAACCAGCGGCACGGTCGACCCTGAGGAGATCGACCGCTTCGGGGCCCAAGCCGAAGCTTGGTGGGATTCCAAGGGAAGTTTTCGGACTTTGCACCGCATTAATCCGGTCCGGCTCGGCTTTATTCGTCAGCATCTGCTGGCGCATTTCCGAGGCGATCCGTCGTCGTTGCGGCCATTTGCCGGGCTCAGCCTGCTCGATATCGGGTGTGGCGGCGGCCTTATCGCTGAACCGATGGCACGCCTAGGTTTCACCGTGACCGGTATCGATGCCGGTGCCGAAACGATCGAGGCCGCGCGGACGCATGCCGAAGCGATCGGTCTGGCGATCGACTATCGCAAGACCGCCGTCGAATCGATCGCCGAGGCAGGTAGGCTTTTCGACGCTGTGGTGGCGCTCGAGGTGGTCGAGCACGTGGCCGATCCGGCAATTTTTTTTGCTTCCGTCGGCGCGTTGGTCAGCCCCGGGGGGGCCTTCGTTGGCGCTACCCTCAATCGGACGATGCGATCCTTCGCCCTTGCTATCGTCAGCGCTGAATATGTTCTCCGCTGGTTGCCGCCGGGTACGCATGATTGGCGCAAGTTTCTGCGTCCCTCTGAATTCGTCCTCGGCTTAAGGCGCAACGGCCTCCTTGCTACTCGGCTAGCCGGTGTCCGCTACGATCCGCGCCGTGGGGAGTGGTCGCTTTCGCCGGATCTCCGGGTAAACTACATGGTTGCCGCAGTGCGGCCGTAGGACTCCCAGGATTCAGCTGTCGGTGGGCGATATCCACGGGATGCGGCCAACGCTGATCCCTTCGTCGGCGAGTTCGCGCGACTCGTCCTCGCTCGCCTCGCCATAGATGCTGTGCGCGTCGATCTCACCGTAGTGGATGCGGCGGGCCTCTTCAGCAAAGCGGGTGCCGACGTAATCACAATGAGTCTCGATCTGCCGACGCAACTCAAGCAATGCTGTGCGGAACTGTGCCGGAGAGACCGGCTTGAATTCGCGGGACCGGCCGAGACGCGGCGCCATCACTGCTTTTTCAACTGCTGTGTCGCTGCACTCGGGGCAGGCGATCTCGCCGGCCTTCTGCTGCGCCTCGAACCCGTCCCCGTCACGAAACCACCCCTCGAATTCGTGGCCGCGAGTGCAACGCAACGTAAACAGGATCATCGAGACCATCTCCTCGGCCGGCTTTTTTATACCGCAAAGATGGCGTCCGCAATTCTCGGCGACAATGATCGACACCGCTGAAGCATCTTGCGCCTTCGTCCCATCCTCGGGTGGGACGAAGCGGTTGTGCCGCTGATCAGGTCCCGGGGCTTGGTGCTCGACCTAGCCGGCGGCAACGGCCGACATTCGCGGCTGTTGTGCGATGGCGGCATCGCCGTCCGCGCGGTGGATGGGGCGGCGGGTCTCCCGCTCGCCGGTCCACGCTGCGAGCTCTCGCATGTCGACCTACCTTCAACAGATCTACAAGGACAACGAGCTCGATGCTACTCGGCCGCGAGAGGGCGGGAGACAAGCTCCGGCGGGGTGAATGCGCGATCGTGCTGGAGCGAGGAGACCATGCGGCGCACTTCGGCAATCCGCGCCACGTCGATCCGGGCACTCACCGCGCCGACACCTTCTCCGGCATCGGCGAGCACTTCGCCCCAGGGATCGACGATCAGCGAATGGCCATAGCTGCGCCGCCCGGCGGTGTGCTCACCCCATTGCGCTGGCGCTAAAACAAAACAACCGTTCTCGATCGCACGCGCACGCAAGAGCACATGCCAATGTGCACTGCCTGTCGGCACGGTGAAGACCGACGGGATCGTCAAAAAGTCGGCGCCGGCCTGCGCCAGCGCGCGATAGAGGTGAGGAAAGCGCACATCGTAGCAAACGCTCATGCCGATCCGCCCCCACGGCGTCTGGACAACGACGCTGGCACCACCGGGCCGGTAGGCGTTGCTCTCGCGATAGCTCTCACCGCCCGGCAGGTCGATATCGAACATATGGATTTTATCGTAACGCGCGACGATCGCGCCGCCCGGATCGATGAGAAAGGACCGATTCGCGAGCCGCGCCTCACCCCCAGGAGCATCCGGTTCGCCGGCCGGGTCGATCACTAGCGAGCCGATTAGCAACCACGCTCCGGTCTCTTGAGCCATAGCACGCATACCGGCTAAGAAGGGATCTTCCGCTTCGCGGCGCGCCTTCTCACGCCGGCGTCTACCACTCTCGATGAAATTCGACGCCTCAGGAGTCAAAATGAAATCAGCGCCGGCATCGCGCCCCCGCCGGATCAGGTCGGAGACCACCTGCAGATTAGGCTCCGGGTCGGGCCCTGCGGTGAATTGCAGGCAGGAGGCAGTGAAGCTCGTGCTCACTTCGCCCTTCCCAGCCGGGCGTCGAGCTCGCCCGTGCGATCTAGCGCTACGAGCTCGTCAGAACCGCCGATATGCTCGCCGTTAATAAAGATTTGCGGAACTGAAGTACGTCCGCCGGCGCGCCGCACCATCTCGCCGCGCCGCGCCGGTTCCTCGATGATGTCGATGTCGGCGAAGGCGACGCCCTTGCGCTCCAGCAACGTGCGGGCGCGGGCGCAGTACGGACAGAACGTCGTCGTATACATTTCCACCTGAGCCATTGCTGTGGATACTCCGAGACACCCAAGTTGCGATCATGCGCCGCTCCGCAAGGCTCGCGCCAGGGTCAGCACGCCGACGGACACAGCTCCAGCACGCTTCAGCACACGGGCGCATTCGTGGACCGTGGCTCCCGTCGTCATCACATCGTCGATGATCACCACCCGCTTTCCGGCGACGCTACGGCGCCCGCGCATCGCGAAGGCGCCGCGGACGTTGCGCTCGCGCGCGGTCGGTCCAAGGTGACCCTGTGCCGGCGTTCGACGTCGGCGAACTAGCCAGTCCGCCGCGACATCAGGTCCGCCGGCCGCTCGGACCGCGTGGGCGAGCAGCGCTGCCTGATTGTAGCGGCGCTGGAAGAGCCGGGTCCAGTGCAGCGGCACGGGGACAAGGAGGTCGGCCCCGGAGAGAACCTCGCCGCCGGCACGATGCATCCAACGCCCGAACGCAGCCGCAACATGGGTTTGGTCGCCATGCTTGAGCCCGAGGACCAGGCGGCGGCTGTTTTTGTCGTAACGCAACACCGCACGAGCCTGGTCCCAGGCCGGCCGACCCCGTGCGCAGGCGCCGCAAAGCGCGTCTTCGCCCATCGGATGCGGAAAGGGCAGACCGCATAGCACACACCATGGGGGCGCGAAAAAGGTGATCGCGCTCCAGCACCCACCACACAGCGCGTCAGGTTCGTCGACGATCTCACCACAAGACAAGCAGCGAGGCGGCAGCACGCCGTCGAGGACCGCCCGGCCGATCTGGCGCAACCGATCGGAAGCCCTGGTGGTAAACCTTGCCGATGCCTCCATCCTGACACATCATCAGCTTGCGGGCGCGTTCGTCAACCCGCAGCTGCGGGGTCGGGAATCGGTCGGCGCGAGGTGCCATTATCACCACCGAGAAGTCCCCACCACTCAGGGGCGGCTGCCGGTATGGTGCGGTCCGCTACGAGCCGACCGTTCTTCCGGGACCCGCCCGTCTCTGCCATTACCGGATGTGTGAGAAGCCCGTCGGCGGACCTTTTTGCGCGCTCGCCGCAGTCCGGCTCGAACATTTCACCCTGACGCGGGAAGCCCCGGCAAGTTTTTTCGGCTCGTCCCTCGGGCAACGCGAGTTCTGCGCGGCCTGCGGGACGCCGCTCGCCTTTCGCTACGACCACAGCAAGTGGATCGGGGCCACGATCGGCGGCCGCTGCCGACCGAAAGAGGTCGCACCGACAAACCATTTCGGCGTCGAAATCTGCATCGGTTGGGTCGATTCTCTTGGTGCCCTCCCGGTCACGACGACCGATGCCGACCTGTCCCCCGACCGTCGTCAGAAATTCGTCAACTATCAGCACCCCGACCATGACGCCCCGGCGCAGTGGCCTGGGCCGCAATGACCCGCTCGCAGGAACCGTTTGCACTATTCGATCGCCGCGCCTGGCGGTTGCACCGCGACCGGGCGGCAAGGAGCGGCGGCGTCGACTTCCTACATGCCGAGGTGGCCGATCGGCTCATCGACCGCCTCGACGGTTTCGGACGACAATTCCGCACCGCATTCGATCTCGGTGCTCACGGCGGCGCGCTGTCCCGTGCGCTCGCGCGCCGACCTGGGATCGAGCGGGTGGTCGCCGCCGACCCGTCGCCGGCCTTTGTGTTGCGCGGACAAGGCAATCGCGTTGCCGCCGATCCCGAGCTCATCCCGTTCCGGGAAAAGAGCTTCGACCTCGTCATTAGCGCTCTTGTTCTCCACTGGGTCGGCGATCTGCCCGGCACTCTCGTGCAGATCCGCCGGGCTCTCGAGCCTACCGGGTTGTTTCTCGCGGCGATGCTCGGTGGTCGCACGCTGGGCGAGTTGCGCACTGCGCTGTTTGAAGCCGAACTCGCTGAAGAGGGGGGTGTGAGTCCGCGCGTATCGCCGGCCGCGGATCTCGCCGACATCGCGGCGCTGCTGTTGCGCGCGGGCTTTGCCATGCCGGTTGCCGACGCCGAAACGATTACGGTCACTTACTCCGACGCGGTGGCGCTGATGCACGACATCCGCGGCATGGGGGAAACCAATGCCCTGACGGCGCGCCGGCGCACACCGCTGCGCCGGACCACCCTCGCCCAGGCCGCGGCCTTTTACGCCGAGCGGTTCGGCCTTCCCGATGGCCGCATCCCCGCGACCTTCGAGATCCTGTTCCTGACGGGTTGGGTGCCGTGACTTCCGCGCCTGAGATCGACGAGATCCACGCCGCCGCCGAGGAGATTGGGGGGTTGCTTCAGAGGACGCTGCTGGTTGCAGCCGCCCCGGTGAGGGAACAGCCGAGGTCGCACGATGATCGCTGCGCAAATTCGAACCACTGCAGGTCACCGGCTCGCTCAAGCCGCGCGGCACGATCAGTGCGGGTTTGGCCTCACCGCCGGAGAAGCCGCGGCGCGCGTTGTGGTCTTCGATCTCGTACGAGATATTGCGGGCCCTTTTGAGCGCCGCACAGCAGCCGGCGCCATCGTCGTGCTTACGGCAATCACGGACTCGCCCACCGCAAGGCGTTGGACGAGCGTTGTGCAGCGGATGCCGAGTCACGCGAGAGATGAATGGGGATCAGTCGACGGACCTCGCTGCCAGCCGTGCGGTCCGGCATCGGACACAGCGGAGGGCAGCCGCAAAACGGAGAACCAACAAGACGAGACATCGGTGGTGCCCAGGGGCGGAATTGAACCACCGACACACGGATTTTCAGTCCGTTGCTCTACCAACTGAGCTACCTGGGCGCCTCCGGCGAGCGGGGCTTATAGAGGAAGTTCCGTTCTCCTGTCCAGTCGGGCAATTACCACGCTCGCCGAGGAGCGCTGGACCCTTTCGATCGAACACGACGACGCCTCGCGCCACCTTACCCCCAACAGCGCGAAGCCCTCGTTGATTTCCTTAGACGGAAAAGGTCCGGCTGATCATGTGGTCGAGGTCGATTTTCTCTCAGCTCGAGATCGGCGAGGAATGAGAAATCGATATTCGGTTGCACCGAGCCGCAAGGGCTGGGGCTGATCATCCTTCCGTCGTTATCCACCGATGATCGCGTGTCGGGTGAACGGCAAGTCGGCACGGTCTTGACCACTTACTCGGCAGAACCGACAGCCTCTTCCGAGAATGTGCCGGGGAGCGCCATCAGACTGATAAGTTCACAATTCAACTTACCGGCGCCGTGCCGTCGTGCATCCCCAGCCAGAGGGGTGTCTTTGGGTGCCGATACCCAGAATCGTCCTCCCAGAGGAGCGGTAGCGGCAACCGCCGCAA
>DATEQL010000203.1:0-2118 GCA_035272665.1 Allostellaceae bacterium | reverse complement strand
TCTTGGTCAGGTCTATACGCCGCAGATGGTCGTTGATGGCGCCCGAGAGATGGTCGGGTCGGACCGGCGGCAGGTGCTCACTGCCGTGCGCGACGCGCGGCCCGAGGCGATCGCACCGGTGGCCTTCGCCGCCGATCGTCGTTCGGTCACGATCGGCGTCGGCGGCGGACAGGGCAGCGTGCTCCTGGTGCGCTTCGCCCAAAGCCGCACGACAAAGGTGGCCGGTGGGGAGAACGCCCGCCGCACCTTGCAGGACGCCAATGGCGTGGAGGCGCTGGCATCGCTTGGCAGTTGGAACGGGTCGCCGCTCAATTTCGCCATAGAGCCGCCTGCCGCCGGCGAAGGCATCGCCGTGCTGGTTCAGGCGCCCGATGGCCGAATGCTCGGCGCAGCCGCGCTCCAATAAAAACGATCTTTTCAGTATGCGGCTCCGTGATGCGAGGGCGGAGCGATGACGATTGCAATCCTCAAAGCGGACATCGCCGGGGTCACCGGCGCGTCGGGTTCGGCAGATGTCGCCGCGCTCGTCGCCACCGGACCAGCTCGCTAGCCCCCGGCCACGCGCGTCACGCGTGATGGGCGGGCCCGCCGCCAAAGCGGGCCTCGCCCATCGACGCCGTGCTCTATCTTGCTCGCCAAACTACTGTGACGGCGGCAAGATCGCAGGGGCCGTTGCACCTGGCGGGGGCATCGTCACCCCTGTTGTTCCGTAAAACGCCGAATAGGGCAGACCTGGAGACCCGTACGGCACATTGTAGAGCGAAGTTTCGGAGGGGCCAAACCCGCCGGGGGGAATGACGCCTGGGCCGGTAGTCGTCTGTGCGGTCGGTCCCGGGCCCGAACGCTGGGCTGAAGCCGGTGCGGTGATCGCGAGTGCGGCGACGATAGCTATAGCTACGCCGCTCAAGAGAGTTCTCATGTCGACGGTCCTCCGTTGTCGAGTTTTCGCTGCATTTGGCAGGAGCGATCGTGAGATCGCTGCTCGCCTGACCCGGTCGGCAGACGGGGCGGTCGGCCTAGTAACAGTCGATACCGCCCCGGTTCTCGGCATCGAGCTCTGCCTTCCTGGGCAGGGAAGCCGGGTGGCTTCCCCTGGGGGAAATGTTGGAATTGCGGCGAGCGAACGGAAATGCCCATTGGCTATCATCGCGATGTCTGCATTGCATTGCCGACGGCCGCTCACACTCTCCCGGAGCCGTCCCCTCATTCCGCGCAGGAATAATCAATAGTCCGCCGCGATCGCTACTCCGCCGCCGGCCGAATTTTTACATGTCGCTCGCAAGCCAACGGACTGCCTGGTGTCACAATGACTACGTTCACCGCGTGTAGCACCGACAATGGAGAGTGAAATGTTTCCCGCCTACCGGCTACCCGACTTTAGCGAGCCAAATGGAATCGAATGACACGATATCACTCATTCCGAATCCGAATGAGTGATATCGGTATCGTGCGAATTGTCCAAACGCCCGGGACCGGCTATCGTTCCGTCGCGATATCCTCGGGGAGGATCTGATGACACTTGATGAAAGACTCGACGCCATCCGACAAGGCGCCGACAAACGCATCCCGCCGGACAAACGCGCGATCATGCACCGCGCGACCGACGACCTGCGCGCATCGGGGATCATGGATGGCGTCATCAAAGTAGGCAACCCGCTGCCGGCTTTCGCTTTGAAGAACGCGTACGGGCAGGAGGTGCGCTCATCCGAGCTTCTGGCGAAGGGACCGTTGGTCCTGACCGTGTTCCGCGGCAGCTGGTGACCCTATTGCGTCGCAGAGCTGTATGCTTTGCAGCAAGTGGTGGGTACCCTCAAAGAACATGGCGCGACAACCGTCGCAATCACGCCGCAACTGGCGGAAGCCAGCCGGTCTCTTATTGAAAAGCAGGGGATCAGCTTCGACCTGCTGTCCGATCCCGGTAACAACTACGCTGCCAGACTGGGTCTAAGGTTCAGGCTGCCCGATGACCTCAAGGCCGTCTATCTGAGCTTTGGCAATGACCTCGCGGTACGCAACGGCGAGGACAGTTGGACCTTGCCGATGCCGGGACGGTTCGTGATCGACTCCGGCGGCATCGTTCGCGCCGCGGATGTCGATCCCAACTACGAGCACCGCCCT